>NZ_DASSTI010000050.1:0-16930 GCF_035708005.1 Segeticoccus sp.
CACGGACTGGTCGCAGATCGTCGCGCTCTACGACCAGCTGACCCAGATCGACCCGTCACCGATCGTGGCACTCAACCGCGCCGTCGCGGTTGCCGAGCTGGACGGCCCGATGGTCGCCCTGACCTTGGTCGATCGGCTACCACTGGAGGGCTACCACCCCTGGCATGCCGTCCGCGCGGACCTGCTTCGCAGGCTCGGTCGGAGCGCCGAGGCGACGCAGGCCTACGACGCCGCCATCGCTGCCACTCAGAACTCTGCCGAGCGGGCCTACCTGACCAGGAAGCGGGGCCAGCTGATCTGAGCGGGCATAGGTAGGGCAACCGCCCGGGCTGCGGCCCATCTCACGGCGTGGGTGCGTGCCTCATGCTGGCCGGAGGTACTGTTGCGGCCCTCTCGGCGCAGGCCGGCGACGAGCACGACCTTCCACCGGCCCAGGTCAAGGTGCGGCCGTAGGGCGCTTCAGCGCGCCGCCAGGGCCCGATATGCGCCCGGTGACGAGCAGTACCAGTGGATTTCGCCGTCGGCGCTCACCAGTGCAGCGGTCTGCAGGTCGCCGATCAATCCGTGCCCGGCGATCGGCGGCGCTGATCGTGGATTAGCTCCTCCTGTCCGGTGCGCGGGCTGGGGAGCCACTGGCCGATCTCGGTGCGCTTCCCCGGTACCGGGGAACGACGCCTGAAACCAACTCTTGACCGATCCAGTCGACACGTCAAGGTTTCGGACACAGGTCTTGTGGCCGACAGCGCCTCGTCTCTTGCAAATCCGATTGCTTCGTTGCGCGCCAGTGGGGCGCGCAATGACCGCTGGGTCCATCAGTGGCACCACTCTCGGGTGGACGATGTGGTTCCACCATGCGATAGCGCGGGAGCCGCCGATATGAGCGGTCAACCGGGGTCGTCCGCTGCCAGGGGTCGCGTGGACGGTCTGTCCGACCGATGACGAGATGCGGTTCATGAGGGCTGATTTGTCGACATGCCGATGGGATCGGCGGAATCCATTGACCGCTCTGGGTGATCGGTGTACAACAGAAGGGCCGCTCTGTCGGGGCACGTCCTGGGCAATCGCCGAGGCCGCCGTGCAGAGGGTCGCCGGGAGGCGATCATGGATGTACCGACGAGTTCCCGAGTGGCTCATCCGCCAGCCGTAGACGATACCCCCGACATCACGCAGATCGCGTCGTCCCACGCCCGGAAAGCGGCGTGGTCGGGACTGTTGTTCGCGACGCTCTTGGTTGTTTCGTTGGTACTGCTCTCCCGTGCTCCGGGGCTCGGCGCCTCCGATGCGGACTACCTCGCCTTCTACCGCAACGGGGGTGCCGACACGCTGACCACGGTCGGCCTGTACCTCGTGCCGTTCGCGGGTATTGCGTGCCTGTGGCACATGGTGGCCACGCGCACCCTGCTGCAGGTGCGGCGGCCGCAGTCGTGGGCGGAGGTTCCGCACTGGCTGCACCTGGCCGCGTGCGTGATCTTCGTCTGCATGCTCTTCGCCGGAACTGCCTCATCCGGCGCGGTCTCGCTGCTCACCCGGTTCTCCGGCGCGCCGCTGCCGGGGCCGGACGTGGCTCGCGCCCTGTCCGCCGTCGGTTACACCCTGGTCTTCGTCTACGGGGTTCGAGCCGCCGGCATGTACATGATCACCACCACCACGCTCGCGAGGACGGCAGGCGTCTTCCCGGGCCCCGTCGTGCTCCTCAGCTACCTCGCTGCGCTGTTCCTCCTGGTGAGCACGACGTTCCATCCCGCGATTCTGCTGGTGTTCCCGGCGTGGGTGCTCCTGGTGAGCGTCGTGCTGCTGGTGCGCCGGCCGACAGGAGTGCACCATGACCGCGACCATCGAGCTTGAAGAGATCCCCGGCCCCCGCGGCGTCCCGTTCCTGGGCAATGTGTTCGACCTCGACACCGCGAGCCCGTTCGAGAGCCTGATGCGGCTCGCGGACGAGTATGGGCCGCTCTTCAAGCTGGGCACCCCGGCGGGCATGCGGTTGATCGTCTCGGGGCCAGAGCTCGTCGCGGAGGTGTGCGACGAGGCCCGGTTCGACAAGAAGGTCGGCGGTGGCCTGGCCAACCTGCGCAAGGGCGCGGCGGGTTCCGGGCTCTTCACGGCCGAGACACAGGACCCGCTCTGGCGACGCGCGCACAACATCCTGATGGCGCCCTTCAGCATGCAGGCGATGCGGGACTACACACCGCGGATGGTCGACATCGCCGAGCAGCTGGCCGACAAGTGGTCGCGGCTCAATCCGGGCGAACCCGTTGACGTCCCGGACGACATGACCCGGCTCACGCTGGACACGATCGCGCTGTGCGGGTTCGGTTACCGGTTCAACTCCTTCTACCGGGAAACCCCCCACCCGTTCGTCGAGGCGATGGTCCGGACGCTCTCGGAGTCGCAGGCGCGGATGCGGCAGCTGCCCATCCAGACCCGCCTGAAGATCCGCGCCCAGCGGCAGCTGGAGGAGGACCAGGCGTTCATGAACGGCCTGGTCGACCAGCTCATCGCCGAGCGCCGCGCACAGGGGGACGCGGGCGACACCAGCGACCTGCTCGGGCGCATGCTCACCGGCCTCGACAAGCAGAGCGGCGAGCGCCTGCCCGACGAGAACATCCGGGCGCAGTGCATCACCTTCCTGATCGCGGGCCACGAGACGACCTCCGGGCTGCTGTCCTTCGCGCTGTACTTCCTGCTCAAGAACCCCGCCGTGCTGGAACGGGCAAGGGCCGAGGTCGACCAGGTGCTGGGCGGCACCGCACGGCCCACGTTCGACCAAGTGCAGCGGCTCCGCTACGTCCGGCAGGTGCTCGACGAGGCGCTCCGGCTGTGGCCGACGGCTCCGGGATTCAGCCGATACCCCTACGAGGACACGCTGATTGGTGGCCGGTACGCCATCCCGGCCCACACGCCCATCACGGTGCTGACCCCGACGCTGCACCGCGCCACCTCGGTCTGGGGCGAGGACGCCAAGGAGTTCAACCCCGACCACACCACGGCCGAACGTCTCGCCGCACTGCCGCCGCACGCCTACAAACCCTTCGGCACCGGTCAACGGGCCTGCATCGGGCGCCAGTTCGCCCTGCAGGAGGCCACCCTCGTGCTCGGCATGCTCCTGCAGCGATTCGAGTTCGTGGACTACCTCGACTACCAGCTGCACACCAAGACCACGCTCACGGTCAAGCCCGAGGACTTTTCGATCCAGGTCCTTCCCCGGCCCGACGTCCGACTCGTCCAGCCGAGCCCGTCGGAGGCGGTCGACGCCGAGGCGGTGCCCGACCTCACCTCACCCGCGAGTATGCCCGCGACCCCGCGGGTCCAGCACGGAACTCGGCTGTCGGTGCTGTTCGGCTCGAACTTGGGCACCGCGGAGTCGATCGCCACCAAGCTGGCCGAGGAGGGCATCGAGCGGGGCTTCAACGTGACCCTCGGCACACTCGACGACCACGTCGAGGACCTACCGACCGAAGGTGCGCTCCTGATCGTCTGCTCGTCCTACAACGGCACCCCACCGGACAATGCGGCACGGTTCTGCGAGTGGATCACGCACGCCGGTCCGGACGCCGCCCGCGGCGTGACCTACTCGGTCTTCGGCTGCGGAAGCACCGAGTGGGCCTCGACCTACCAGGCCATCCCGACGATGCTGGACACCGCGCTCGAGGCCCACGGCGGCGAGCGGGCGCTGCCACGTGGGGAGGGCAACGCGGCTGCGGACTTCGACGCGGCATACCGAGGTTGGCACCAGCCACTGTGGGCGGACCTGGCCAGCGCGCTCGACCTTCCTGCGGAGGTGGCGGCCGAGGGGCCAGCCGCTCCCCGACTGTCGATCACGCTGACCAACCGGCAGGTGACCAACCCGGTGATCGTGTCCTACCAGGCGCATGCCACGCACGTCCGCGCCAACCGCGAGCTCATCGCCACAGACGGCACCAGCGGGCTGCCACCACGGTCCACCAGGCACCTGGAGCTCAGCCTGCCACGGGGCTCGTCCTACCGGGCGGGTGACCACTTGGGCGTCCTGCCGCGCAACAGCATCGACGCCATCCGCCGCGTGCTCGCGCGCTTCGGCCTGGACGCCGGGCAGTACATCACAATCATCCCCAACAGCGGCACGCACACGCACCTGCCCATCGACGAGCCGGCGCCGCTGCTCGGCGTGCTGGGTAGTTGTGTCGAGCTGCAGGACGTGGCCACCCGCGACAACATCGAGGTCCTCGCCCGCTACACCGACGACCCCGTGCAGCAGGCCGCGCTGACGGCACTCGCCGGGGGCGACGAGGAGGCACAGAGCCGGTACCGGGACGAGGTGCTCACCCCCAACCGGTCGGTCCTCGACCTGCTGGACGAGTACCCCGCGTGCCGGCTGCCGTTCGAGCTCTACCTGGACATGCTCACGCCGCTGCGGCCGCGCTACTACTCCATCTCCTCTTCACCTCTTGCTGCGCCCGACGTGTGCAGCATCACGGTGGGAGTGTTGCGCGCCCCGGCGCGCTCCGGCGTCGGCACGTTCAGCGGAGTCTCCTCGAGCCACCTGGCCCAGCTGCCGCTCGACGGCACGGTCTTCGCCTTCGTGCGGCAGCCAACCATCGCGTTCGAGCCGCCCGCCGACCCCTTGGTGCCCATGCTCATGGTGGGTGCCGGGACCGGCCTCGCGCCGTTCCGCGGATTCCTGCAAGAGCGTGCGGCCCAGAAGGAGAACGGCATGCCGGTCGCCCCGTCGCTGCTGTTCTTCGGTTGCCGGGACCCCCACTCCGACCTGCTGTATGCCGAGGAGCTGCTCGCTTACCAGACGCAGGGTCTCGTCCGGGTGGAGAACGCGTTCTCCCACGAGCCGGGCAAGCCGCGTCGCTACGTGCAGGAGGCGATGCTCGACTGCGCCGACGAGGTGTGGGAGCTGCTGCAGGCGGGCGCGGTCGTCCTGGTCTGCGGCAATGCCAACACGATCGCCCCCGGGGTGCGCTCCTCGCTGATGCAGATCTTCCGCGACCGGACTTCCGCGAGCGAAGCCGATGCGCAGGCCTGGCTGGCCGGGCTGCGCACCGCCGACCGGTTCATCGAGGACGTCTGGGGAGGTTGAGCGCGCCGGGCGACTGGACGACCGGTCGGAGGTCCCCACCGGGAACGGCTGCGCCCGGTGCCGATGAAGTGCGCAAGTCGGTCTCGTTGAATCACGGCCTCCTTGGGGTGTTGAGGATCGGCTACCGAAGTGAGACGCCTACCTCCGCGGCGACGGCCTGGACCATCGCGGTGAGCGTGGCCGTGCGCGCGGGCATGCAGTCGCGGTAGTCGTGGATGGTCAGCAGACCGGGTCCGACGAACGCCCATGCGCGCGCCCGCAGCCAGGTGGCCTCGTCGGCCTCGGCCTTCCTCCGGACGACCTCTCGCGCCTCCTGGTCGAACATGCTCCACGCGTAGAGCAGGTCAACGGAGCGGTCGCCGATGCTCAACCCACCGAAGTCCAGCACGCCCAGCAGATTGCCGTCTCCGGAGACCAACAGGTTCTCGCTGGACAGATCGGTGTGGATCCAGCAGGGGGGCCCGGACGCGGGCGGGACCCGCCGCAGGCGACGCCACGCCTCCTTGACCTGGCGCGGGTCGAAGAGGTCTCGCAGGCCCTCGGCAGCCGTGTCGGCCCAGCGATCGATCACCTCGGTCACGGGTTCGCCGGCCCGGTACCCCCACTGGTGGGGGTCGAGGTCGAGGTCGCAGGCATCGAGCCGGTGCAGTTGTCGCATGAATCGGCCCAAGCTCGTGGCGAGGCGCGCCTGTGCACCCCGGTCGAGCCGCTCCGGCGGCTCGCCCGGGATCCACCTCACGATCGACCACGGCCGCGGGAAGAGGCCAGATGGCCGTGCCAGGAACAACACCTCGGGAACCGGGACCGTAAGGTGGGGCGCCAGGTGAGGAAGCCACCGTGCCTCGGTCAGCAGGTCGGCGGTGTAGCCATCGGTGCGGGGCAGGCGTACGGCCCACTCCTCGCCGACACGGAAGACGAAGTTGCTGCTGCCCGAGGCTTGGCTGGGCCGCACGTCGTGATCGGCCAGCTGAGGGAACTGCGCGCGCAGCAGCTGCGTGACGAGGCACGCATCGGGGGCCAGCTCTTCGTCGAATTGCTTCACGGTCCTGATCGTTCGCGACGCCGCGCCACGGGCACAACCCCATTTCGTCGCAGCTCGGGGTGCGATCCGTGCCAGCATCCTGCCGTGGCGCCCGACGAGCGGAACGGCTTGCGGTGATCGAGGGCGCCAGCGCTTTCACCGAGTGCGGTGCAGGGCTGTGGCCCGCGGTGGTGTGGGTCAGGCGGAGTCGGCCAGTTCTCGGACGGCCTGTGCCACTTGCGGCCACAGCGGTTCGGGGATGTCGTGGCCGACTCCGGGCCAGGTGATCATCCGGGCTCCGTGGATGCGGGCGGCGGTGGCGCGTCCGGCGGATAGCCGCAGGATGGGGTCGGCGTCGCCGTGCAGGACGAGCGTCGGCTTGTCCAGCTGCGCCAGCCGCGGTCCGTGCCACTGGGCACCGATCTGCCGGCTCTGTGCCTTGCTGTCCCGCGGCCCGCTGTCCACCTCGCGCTCGATCCACTCCCGCGCCGCGCCCTCGTCGAACGGGTATGCCGGCGAGGCCACTCCGCGGGCGACGGCGAGGCTGGCCGCGATGTCACCCTCGCGCCCCTCGGGGAACTTCATCCGGGCCAGCCGGGACAGCAGGCCGTAGCGCAGGTAGCGAGCGACCCTCACACCGGAGACGTCGCTGGGCAGGGCGGCGGAGGACACGACGCTGAGCACCCGATCGGGGTGGCGCAACGCGATCCGCTGGGCCACCGCTCCACCGAGTGAGTGCCCGAAGACGTGGGCGGCCGACCAGCCGACGTCGTCCAGGACCGCCACAGCGTCATCGGTCATGTCCTCGGCGGTGTATGCCTCGCCCCGCTTGCGGAACAGCGCCGCGATCGGATTGCCGGCGCTGGTGTCCGGCATCCGGGTCGACTGCCCGGCGTCGCGCTGGTCATAGCGCACTACCGTGAACCCCTGCTCGGCGAAAGCCCGGCACAGCCCGGCCGGCCACCAGAACCGCGAGGTGCCCAGCCCCATCACCAGCAGCAGCGGGTCACCGCCGGACCCGACCAGCTCATCCCACGCGACCTCGACCTGTCCGTTGCGCGCGTACCGCGTCGGGCCCCACTGCACACGCTCGACCATCGAGGTGCTCCTTTCCCATTTCGCGAACGATGTTCGCGGCTTGGTCAGGATAGGGTTCGCGTACGTTGTTCGCCAAATCGGACCGGAGGGAGGCAGCGCCATGTCGGCAGGCACCCCGGCGGGCTCACCGCCGGGCCGCCCACGGCGCGGCCGCGCGCCCACCCGCAGCAGCCACGAGATCGCTGCCGCCGGCGTCGCCCTGGCCGACCGGGACGGGCTGCCGGCCGTCACCATGCGGGCCCTCGCGCGCGCCCTCGGCACCGGCGCTGCCTCCCTCTACCGCTACCTGCGCACCCGCGAGGAGCTGCTGGAGCTCATGGTGGAGGAGGTCAACGGCGAGTTCGACCTGGGCGAACCGGATCGGCGACCGTGGCTGGACCAGATGATGGACCTGGCCCAGCAGGCACGGTGCATCTACCGCCGGCACCCCTGGATGCTGCAGGCACTGGACACCACGCCCGCGCTGGGTCCCCACGGACTGGCCTACCTCGACCACGCACTCGCGGTCCTGGCCCCGACCGGAGCCGACGGTCGCACCAAGCTGGAAGCGATCGGCGTGTTCAGCGCCCTCGTGCGGCTGCTCTGCAAGCAGGAGCACGACCAACGACGCGCAGACGTGGCCCCCTCCGCGCAGCAGACCAAGCTCACCGCCCAGCTCACCGCGGCGGCGTCCACCGGCTCCTACCCCCACCTCACCGCGGCACTGGCCGACGCCGGCCCCACCGACGACCAGTTCGATCGGATCCTGCGCCGCGTGACCACCGGACTGCTCCCCCACAGCAACTGAGACTCACCCACTGCACAACACCCTTGGCGCGCCATCCCACGCTGGCCTCGTGATGCGGTGCTGCGCGCCCAAACCATGCAGCGGGCCACCATGACGCTCGACCTGTACGGCCACCTGTTTCGCAGACCGCTCGGACGAGGTCGCCTCAGCGCTCGACGACGCGGCGCGTTCGGCCGGCCGGATGTGTACCCAATGTGTATCCGGCCGACTCCGGCACCCTCAGCGCGGAGCCCCGGAGACGACAAAACCCCTGCCTGAGCAGGGGTTTTGCGCTGGTAGCCCCGACGGGATTCGAACCCGCGCTACCGCCTTGAGAGGGCGGCGTGCTAGGCCGCTACACAACGGGGCCGTGGTGGTCGCCCGGTCCGACCGGGCAGCGGAGGAAACCTTACCGTGACGGGCTCGGATCTCCGAATCGTCCTGTCCGAAGGTGCGGAAAGGACCTCGCTGGGGTACCAGGACTCGAACCTAGACTAACTGAACCAGAATCAGTCGTGCTGCCAATTACACCATACCCCAAGGGATATCAGCGCCGGGCACTCCAGAGCCCCGCGGCGTGATCCGGATAGACCTTACCGGCCCGCTCGCCCGCCGCCCAAATCGGGCCCGCTCGCCCCTCCCGGGCCCAGACCGGCGGGTCCCCGTGGGCGCTCTGGCCGGGAGGCGTGCCCACCGGTGAGGATCGGCCCCACCTCGGCGAGCGAGGACACCACGGGTATGCCGTGTGCCCGGGCCAGTGCCTCGTCGTCGGCCGCCAGTTCCTCCCGTCGCGGCGACCCGGGTCCCGGCCGGCGCAGCCACACGCCGTGCAGACCCGCGCGCGTGGCGGCGAGCGCGTCCACCTCGACGTGGTCGCCGACGCACAGGGTGCGCTCGGGCGCGACGCCGAGCAGTTCGCAGGCGTGGGCGAAGACACGAGGGTCCGGCTTGCCGAAGCCCAGGGTGTCGGTGGTCATCACCGTCACGAACGCCTGCGAGAGCCCGGACAGCTCCAGCTTGTGGGCCGTGGCCCGCTCGTCGGAGTTCGTCAGGGCACCGACCCTGATGCCGGCCGCGGTCGCCTGCTCCAGAAGGTCCTCCACGTCCTCGAACAGGCGGACGCTGTCGCGGAACGCGGGCCGGTAGGCCTCCTCGAACCGCGTCGCGACGTCGGCCACCTCGGTCAGCCCGTGCGCCCGCACCATCTCCGCCACCCGGGCGGCCCGCATCTCGGCAAAGGCCATCTCCCCGGTGGTGAACTTCGTGAAGTAGCCGCCGGGGTCCTGGTGGAAGTGCGTCCCGGCCGCGCGGTGGACCTCGGGGGCGACGTCGGGCCAGAGGGCAGCGACGGCCGCCGTGCCCGCCGCGACCATCGCCGCGCGCGTGTCCACCAGGGTGTCGTCGACGTCGAGGAGCAGCCCGTCGAACGGCGTCGTGGCCTCCCCCGCAGCGTTCTCGCCCACGCGCCGGCTCACAGGGTGGCGCGCAGGTTGCGCAGCCGGTTCAGCGTGGAGGCCTTGCCCAGGATCTGCATCGACTCGAACAGCGGCGGCGACACCCGCTGACCCGAGACCGCGGTGCGCAGCGGACCGAACGCCAGCCGTGGCTTGATGCCCATGCCGTCGACGATCGCCTCGCGCAACGCGGCCTCGATCCGGTCATGGGTCCACTCCCCCGCCGCGTCGGTGAGGCCCCCGCCACCGTCGGACAGCGGCTCCAGCGCCGCGATCGCGGCGTCGAGCACCGGTGGCGCCGAGTCCTTCAGCTGCTTGCGGGCGTCCTCGGCGATCTCCAACTCGTCGTCGGCGACGTAGAAGGGACCCACCAGCGGCGTCGCCTCGGACAGAAGCCCGATGCGGGTCTGGATCAGCGGCGTGATCTCCTTGAGCCGGCCCAGCTGGGGCAGAGTGGGCTGCGCCGGGAGCACCCCGTCACGCTGCAGGAACGGCAACAGACGGGAGGCCAGGTCGCCGACCTCGAGCTCGCGAAGGTAGTGCCCGTTCAGCCACCCGAGCTTGTCGAGGTCGAAGATCGGCCCGACCTTGTTCACCTTCGACCACTCGAAGCCCTCGACGAACTCGGCGAAGCTGAACACCTCCCGGTCGCCCTCCATCGGTGGGTAGCCCAGCAGCGCCAGGAAGTTCAGCAGGGCCTCCGGAAGGTAGCCCTGCTCCTGGAACCAGCTCAGTCGCGCGGCCGGGTTCTTGCGCTTGCTGATCTTCGACTTGTCTGCGTTGCGCAGCAGCGGCATGTGCGCGAACTTCGGCAGCGGCAGGTCGAGCCACCGGTAGAGCAGGATGTGCTTGGGAGTGGAGCTGATCCACTCCTCACCGCGCACCACGTGGGTGATGCCCATCTCGTGGTCGTCCACGACCACGGCCAGGTGGTAGGTCGGGAACCCGTCGGCCTTGACGATGACCTGGTCGTCCGGACGCGGCGCGGTCAGCGTGCCCCGGATCAGGTCGGTGAAGCTCGTGTCGACGTCGTCCGGGATGAGCATCCGCACCACCGGCTGCTCGGTGAAGCCGGGCAGTTCGGCGCGCTCCTCGCGGGTCAGGCCGTAGCACCTCCGGTCATAGCCGGTGGGCTGCTTGGCCCTCTGCTGCTCGGCCCGCATCTCCTGCAACCGCTCGGTGGAACACCAGCAGTGGTAGGCGTGTCCGGACTCCAGCAGCCGCTCCACATAGGGCCGGTAGGTGCCGAGCCGCTCGGACTGCCGGTACGGCGCATAGGGTCCCCCCTTGTCCGGGCCCTCGTCCCAGTCCAGCCCCAGCCAGCTGAGCGCGTCGTAGATCTGCTGCTCGCTGTCGGCTTGGTACCGCGCCCGGTCGGTGTCCTCGATCCGCAGGACGAACTGCCCGCCCTGCTGCCGGGCGAACGCCACGTCGAACATCGACATGTAGGCCGTGCCCACGTGCGGGTCCCCGGTCGGCGACGGCGCGACACGCAGCCGCACCGGCCCGGTGGACGCCCCACCGTGAGTGGACGTGGCGGAGGTGGACGTGCTGGAGGAGTCAGGGGTGCTGGTCATGGTCCGCCGATTCTAAGGGGGCTCATCAGCTCATCAGCGCGAGCGTCACGGACTCCTGCAGCCAGGTGAGGAAGTCGTAGTAGGCCGCCATCACGAACGCTTCGTCGGTGACCTGCCCCGCGTCGCCCTCCTCCGCGACGCCGCTGAGCCGCCGGTGCAGCTCCTCGGCGTCCTCGTCGCTGCGCAGCCCGAGCCGCTCACCCAGCACCAACCGCACGTCGGTCAACCCGATCGCGAGCGCCTGCGCCTGGTCCCGGTCGAGGGACACCTTGCCGCCCTCCGCCTCCTCCAGGGCGTTGAGGGCGGTCGACAGGTGGGCCACCTTGCGCTCCCGCAGCGTGCGCTCGGTCAACCGCCGGAACTCGGCGGCCGCCTCGTCGTCCTGCTTGTTCGCCGGGGGCAGCAACCGCTCCAGTGCCGGATCCCGGCGCCCCGCCTCGTCGAGCAGGCCCTCGGCGTCGTCGGGCACCTGCCAGGACCGCACCAGGTCCTCGAACGGGTCGTCGGTCTCGGGCACCTCCGGCGGCGCGAGCAGCTCCCGCGTCTGGCTCAGCAGGCCGACGACGACGGAACGCTCCGCCTCGTCCAGCTTGGCCACGAACCGTTCACCCTTGCGGCTGAATCCCCTCGCCACTCACTCGTCCTTCTGGAACGTTGCCCACAGGCCGTACCCCTGCAGCGCTTCGGTGTCGTGCTCCATCTTCTCCCGCGTCCCGGTCGACACCACGGCGCGGCCCTTGTGGTGCACGTCGAGCATGAGCTTCTCCGCCTTGGCGTGGGAGTAGCCGAAGTACGTCTGGAACACCCAGGTCACGTAGCTCATCAGGTTGACGGGGTCGTTCCAGACCAGGGTGACCCACGGCCGATCCACCGCCCAGTCCTCCTCCGGGCGCGCGACCTCGGCGAGTTCCTCCTGTTCCGTGGGGGCAATCGACACAAAACCCACCATAGGCTGCCGTGCGTGACGACGAGGAACACGGCGACGACCACCCGGGCCGCCAGCACGGCCCTGCTCACCGACCACTACGAGCTGACCATGCTCGAGGCCGCCCTGCGCAGCAGGGCCGCCCACCGCCGGTGCATCTTCGAGGTGTTCGCCCGGCGCCTGCCGGAGGGCCGGCGCTACGGCGTGGTCGCGGGCACCGGCCGGCTGCTCGAGGCACTGCGCGAGTTCCGCTTCGGCGACGCCGAGCTCGAGCGGCTCCGCGCGGCGCAGGTCGTCGACGAGCGCACGCTCGACTACCTCGCCGACTACCGGTTCTCCGGTGACGTCTGGGGCTACGCAGAGGGCGAGTGCTACTTCCCGCACTCCCCACTGCTCATCGTCGACGCCCCGTTCGGGGAGGGGGTCCTGCTCGAGACGCTGGTCCTGTCGATCCTCAACCACGACTCCGCCGTGGCCTCGGCCGCCTCCCGGATGACCGTGGCCGCAGAGGGCCGGCCGTGCATCGAGATGGGCTCGCGGCGCACCCACGAGGAGGCGGCCGTGGCCGCCGCGCGCGCGGCATACATCGGGGGTTTCGACACCACAAGCAACCTGGAGGCAGGGCGCACGTACGGCGTGCCCACGGCGGGCACCAGCGCGCACGCGTTCACGCTGCTGCACGACACCGAACGACAGGCCTTCGAGGCGCAGGTGGCCAGCCTCGGCTCCGGCACGACACTGCTCATCGACACGTATGACGTGCCCGTGGCGGTCGCGCTCGCCGTCGAGGTGGCCGGCCCGGGGCTGGGCGCGGTGCGGATCGACTCCGGTGACCTGCTCGTCCAGGCACGGGAGGTGCGGGAGCAGCTGGACTCCCTGGGGGCCACGGGCACCAAGATCGTGGTCACCTCCGACCTGGAGGAGCACGCGATCGCCGCGCTCGCGGCGGCGCCGGTGGACGCCTACGGCGTGGGCACCTCCCTGGTCACCGGGTCGGGCGCCCCGACCGCGGGGCTCGTCTACAAGCTGGTCGCTCGGGAGGGCGCCGACGGCGAGCTCGTGAGCGTGGCGAAGAAGAGCAAGGACAAGGCGTCCGTCGGCGGCCGGAAGTATGCCGCGCGCCGGCTGGACGGGCGCGACGTCGCCGAGGCGGAGGTGATCGGCGTCGGTGACCGGCCGCGCACCGACGCCAACGACCGCCCGTTGCTGGTGCGGCTCGTGCAGGAGGGTGAGGGGCTCGGCGCGGCCAACCACGTCGCGCTCGAGGAGGCGCGCGCCCGGCACGAGCAGTCGCTGGCCGAGCTGCCGGCCCGGGCGCTGCGCCTGTCCAAGGGCGAGCCGGCCATCCCGACCCTCTTCGAGGACGGTGGGTCTGTCCGGGCCGGGAGATAGCGTGACGTCCATGAGCGACGGGGTGGCGCGGGCGCTGGTGCTGGTTGACGTGCAGAACGACTTCTGCGAGGGCGGCTCGATGGGCGTGGTCGGCGGCGCCGAGGTGGCGGCGCGGATCAGCGACTTCGTGGCCGAGCACGCCGGCGACTACGTCGCCGTGGTCGCCACGGCGGACTGGCACGAGGATCCCGGCGCGCACTTCTCGGAGCACCCCGACTTCGTCGACAGCTGGCCGGCGCACTGCCGAGTCGGCAGCGACGGCGCGCTGTTCCATCCCGCCGCGGAGCGTGCGTTCGAGCACGTGCAGGCCATCTTCCGCAAGGGGCTGCACGCGGCGGCCTACAGCGGCTTCGAGGGGACCACGACCCAGGGCGAGTGCCGGCAGGGGCTGGCCGACTGGCTGCGCGGCCACCGGGTCGAGGCCGTCGACGTCGTCGGGATCGCCACCGACCACTGCGTCCGCGCGACGGCCCTCGACGCCGTCGGGGAGGGGTTCGCGACGCGGGTGCTGCTCGACCTCACCGCCGGGGTCGCCGGGGAGACGACGCAGCGGGCCCTCGCGCAGCTGCGTGACGCCGGCGCGGAGCTGGTCGGACGCCCCGTAGTCGCCGCCTGACCCCGGGATGAACCACTCCGCGGTGGAGGTGCGGCCACGCAAGCGGACCCGCGAAGCGGTAGTGCGCCGCCGTCAGGCCACCCAACGCCTCTCCTCCGCCCCGCTCTCCCGCGCCGCCGACGCGGTGCGGCTGCTCACCTGCGTGCAGAGCCAGGAGCGCGACCACGCCTTCTTCTCCCTCGCGCTGCGCTCGCGCGCCCGCACGTATGCCGACGTGCAGGCCGAGCTGGACCGCGGCGCCTTCCTGCGCACCCACATCCTGCGGCCGACCTGGCACTTCGTCGCTCCTGAGGACCTGCGCTGGATCCTCGCGCTCACCTCCCCGCGGGTGGAGCGCGGCATGGCCGCCCGGCACCGCCAGCTCGGGCTGGACGACCCGCGGGTGATGGGCCGCGGCCTGGACCTGCTCGGTGAGCTGCTGCGCGGGCGCCGCTTCCTGACCCGCCCCGAGATCGGCGCCGAGTTCGCCGCACGGGGCTCCTCCGTGGCCACCGGCCCCGAGCTGGGCCACCTGCTGCTCGTGGCCGAGCTGCGCGGGCTGATCTGCTCCGGGCCGATGAAGGGCGTGCACCACAGCTACGCCCTCGTGGACGAGGTGGTGCCGGACACCCCAGCCCTCGACCGGGACGAGGCCGTGGCCCGGCTCGCCCAACGGTTCTTCGCCGGCCACGGGCCCGCCTCGGTGCACGACTTCACCCGCTGGTCTTCCCTGACGGTCGCCGACACCCGGCGCGCGCTCGGTGAGCTCGACGGCCGGCTCGCCTGCGTCGAGGTCGACGGGACGCCGCTGTGGTTCGATCCCGAGGTGCCGGCGCGCACCACCGCCGAGCACTCGGCATACCTGCTCCCGGTCTACGACGAGGCGGTGCTGACCTACCCACGGCTCGGCTTCCCCGTGGCCGCCGACCACCCCGCACCCCAGCCGCCGGACCCGTTCTGGGCGCGGGTGCTGCTCGACCGGCGCGAGGTGGGGCTGTGGAAGCGGACCGTACGACCGGAGGCCGTCGAGGTCGAGGCGTGGCTGGCGCCGGGCACCGACGAGGCCGGGCGCGCGTCGGTGCACGACGCCGCCCTGCGGATGGCGCGGTTCCTCGGCCGCGAGCTCGACCTCAGGGTGCGCTGACGCGCCGGCTGCTCAGTGGCGGCCGCCCTCGCTGGCTCCCGTGACGATCACGGGATCGCCGTTGGAGGTGAGGTGCCAGTCGGCCACGAAGAACGCCTCCGGGTCGATCACCGTCTGCGCCGTGACCCAGTCGATGATGAGCTGGCGGATCTCCACCTGGGCGTTGTAGACCACCGGCGCGGTCGTGACGTGCGGGAAACCGCCGCCACCGGACTGGCGGTAGTTGTTGATCGCCACGACAAACGTCTGGTCCGCGGTCACCGGTGTGCCGGCATACGTCAGGTTCTTGATCCGGGAGCCGACCTTTTGGGCGATGTCGATGTCGTAGGACAACGACCCGTCGAGTCCGCCCATGATGTCGTAGTTGTAGTCCGGCGTGCCGTTCGGGGCCGTGGGCGTCACGGCGTTGGTGATGTCGTCCGGCGCGAACGGGCCGGTCCCGGACATCTCCTTGAAGTAGCCGGCGGAGCACTCCAGGTAGTCCTTGACCTGTGCGCCGTCGAGCGTGATGGCCAGGAGGGTGTTGTCGTAGATGTACATGCCGGCGACGTCCCGGACGCTCACCTGGCCGGCGGGGATCGTTGCGTCCCGGTTGAACGGCGCGGCGATGGAGAGCACCGGCAGCCCCTCGGACGCGCTGCCCGCGAGTGCCGCCTTCACTGCACCTGCTTGGACCAGGTTGATGAAGTCCATCGCCGCGGTGTCCTCGAAACGTGAGGTTTCCGCGGACATCTCCCGCGTGCACGTGCCGATGGGCGAGTTGACGTAGGCGACGACGTCGTCGTGGTCGCCGCGGAGCAGCGCCGCGACCGCCGGGTCCTCGTCCACCGTGTTGGAGTTGAACAACTCGGAGTGGGCCGATGCGACCCGCCACTGGCCGTGCACCTTCTCCAGGTCGAGGTTCATGACGGTCAGCCGCATGCCCCACTTCAGCGGCTCGGACAACAGCACCTGCCGCCCGGTCTGTTCGTTGGTGACGAACCGCTCGGGGATCTCCACGTGCGCATGGCCGACCAGGACGGCGTCGATGTCCGGGACCTGTTGCGCCAGCAAGGTGCTGGCGTTCTCGGGGTAGGGCAGGGCGTCTCCGTAGGAGCTGGAGGTGTCGGCGCCGGAGTGGCAGGACACGATGACGACGTCCGCCCCGGCCGCCTTCATCTTCGGCACGATCTGCGTGGCTTGCTCCACGATCCCGTTGAAGTGCACCTTGCCCTCGACGTTGTGCTTGTCCCAGATCGCCACCCCGGGGGTGACCAGGCCGAGGATGCCCACGCGGATCGGCTTGTCGTTCCACGGTTTGACGGTTCGGATGACGTACGGCGGGAAGACCGGCTCACCGGAGTTCCACCCGACCGCGTTCGCGCCGAGGAGCGGGAAGTCCAACTGGCGCTGGAAGGTCCGCAACGTGTCCATGCCGTAGTTGAACTCGTGGTTGCCCAGAGCCGCGGCGTCATAGCGCATCTGGTTCATCGCCAGGGCCATCGGGTGCTTGGCACCGCCGGTGATCGGGTCGATCTTGGCGTAGTAGTAAGCCAGCGGGGTGCCCTGGATGGTGTCGCCGGCGTCGAGCAGCAGGCAGTTCCTCGCGCCACGTTCCTGGCGCAGGGCGGTGACCAGCGTGCTCACCTTGGCGAGCCCGACGTCGTTGTGGGCGCTGTCGTCGTACTCCGCGTTCTTGAAGTAGTCCCAGTTGAAGACGTTGCCGTGGGAGTCGGTCGTGCCGAGCACCGTGAGCCGGTAGTGGTGTTTCTGCTTCGGCGGCGCGGCATAGCTCCGCCCGGCCGTCCCGACGGTCACGCCGGCGGCGCCGACGGCCGCCATCGCGAGCAGTTGGCGGCGGGAGGTCTGGGTGTGGAGGATGCGGGCATGCGTGCGCGGGTCCGTCATGGC
>NZ_DASSTI010000051.1:0-8823 GCF_035708005.1 Segeticoccus sp.
GCCGGCTCGAGCCGGCCGGCCACACCACCGCCCCGACCACCCCTCCAGCAGCGACCCCGGAAGGACCACGTCGTGAGCTACCTGCTGAATGAACCAGCGCGGTTCGTCGAGGAGATGACCGACGGCTTCGTGGCAGCGCACTCCGACGTGGTCCGTCGGGTCGGCGGCGGCGTCGCGCGTCGCCGGCCCACCCCGGCCGGCCAGGTGGCGGTCGTCATCGGCGGGGGCTCCGGTCACTACCCGGCCTTCGCCGGCCTCGTCGGTCCCGGGCTCGCCCACGGGGCGGCGATGGGCAACGTCTTCGCGTCACCCTCGGCGCAGCAGGTGCGCGCGGTCGCGAAGGCGGTGGAGTCCGGGGCCGGCGTGCTGCTGGTCTACGGCAACTACGCCGGCGACGTCCTCAACTTCGACCAAGCCCAGGCGTGGCTGCGGGAGGAGGGGGTCCCGTGCCGCACCGTCGTGGTCACGGACGACATCTCCAGCGCCCCCGACGCCGACCGCGAACGGCGTCGAGGCGTCGCGGGCGACCTGGTCGTCTTCAAGGCGGCGGTGTGGGCGGCCGAGCAAGGGCTCGACCTCGATGCGGTGACCGCCTTCGCTCAATCGGCAAACGGGCGCACGAGGACGTTGGGTGTCGCCTTCTCCGGCTGCACCCTCCCGGGCGCACCGGCCCCGCTGTTCACCGTGCCTCCGGGACGGATGGCGGTCGGCATGGGTATCCACGGGGAGCCGGGGATCTCCGAGTCCGAGCTGCCCACCGCCGACGAGCTGGCCACCCTGCTGGTCGACCGCGTCCTGGCCTCTGCACCCACCGGCGCCGCCTCCGGGCGGGTGGCCGTCCTGCTCAACGGACTCGGAGCGGTGAAGAGCGAGGAGCTCTTCGTGACCTACCGCAAGGTCGCAGCACTGCTGCAGGAGCGTGGCCTCGTGGTGGTCCGCCCGGAGGTCGGCGAGATGGTCACGAGCTTCGAGATGGCAGGGGTCTCCCTGACGGTGTCCTGGCTCGACAGCGAGCTCGAGCAGGCCTGGGTCGCACCGGCGCACGGGCCCGGCTACCACCGTGCCCACATGGACCCGGCAGTGCTGGAGCAGGAGGAGACCGAGGACCGGCACGCGTCACGACAGGCGTTCCCGCAGGGCTCACTCGAGTCGCGCACGGACGCACGTCGGGTCCTGCAGGTGCTGCACCACGTCAAGGACGCCCTCACCGCCGAGGCCGAGGAGCTCGGCCGGCTCGACGCGGTGGCCGGTGACGGTGACCACGGCATCGGCATGCAGCGGGGGGTCGTGGCCGCGGTGGACGCGGCCGAGCACGCAGTCGCCGCCGGAGCCGGCGCCGCCACCACGCTGTCGGCCGCTGCCGACGCCTGGGGCGAGCACGCCGGTGGGACGTCGGGAGCCCTCTGGCAGGTGCTGCTCGGTGCCGTCGCACGGCACTGCGACGACACGGCGCCGCTCACCGGCAAGCAGGTCCGTGCCGGCGTCGACGCGGCCGCCGAGGCGGTGGTGGCCTTCGGAGGAGCGCAGCCGGGGGACAAGACCATGGTGGACGCGGTGCTGCCCTTCGCCCGGGCGTTCGGCCGCGGCACCGACGAGGGCCTGCCGCTGACCGCCGCCTGGCCCGCTGCGGCCGGCACGGCCGCCGAGGCCGCCGCCGGGACCGCGACGCTCGTGCCGCGGCTGGGCCGGGCACGACCGCACGCCGAGCGCAGCCTCGGCACACCGGACCCGGGGGCCACCTCCTTCGCCGTGGTGGTCCGGACCGTCGCACAGAGCCTTCACGACAGCCCGGTGAGCCAGTCGTGACCATGCACGCCGACTCGGCCTCGCGGTTGTCCCGCAAGCTGGCTCGTCAACAGGCCATCACCGAGGCCGTGATCGCGGACGGGACCGTCCGCATCGAGCAGCTCGTCGAGCGCTTCCACATCAGCCTGATGACCGTGCACCGGGACCTCGACGAGCTCGAGAAGCGCGGCGTGCTGCGCAAAAGCAGGGGGGTGGCCACCGCCACCGCGACCAGCCTGGTGGAGTCCAGCGACGTCTACCGCTCCAGCCGGCAGGCGGCCGAGAAGGAGGCACTGGCCTCGGCCGCACTGGAGTTCGTCGAACCCGGACAGGCGATCTTCCTCGACGACTCGACGACCGTGCTGCCGATGGCCGCGCACCTGGCAGCCAGGGCGCCGCTCACCGTGGTGACCAACTCGCTGCCGCTGATCAACGCGCTCACCGGGACCCGAGACATCACGCTGCTCGCCCTGGGCGGTGAGTACTACAACTGGTGCAGCGCGTTCATGGGCGCGATGACGACGAACGCCATCCTCAACCTGCGTGCCGACACCGCGATCATGTCGACGGCGGCCATCACCGACGACGTGGCCTTCCACCAGGCCTCGGTGACCGCGGACACCAAGAAGGCGATGTTCTCGGCCTCCCAGCAGCGGATCCTGCTCGTGGACCACACCAAGTTCGAGCGGCGCGCGCTCCACGCGATCATGCCGCTCGCCGACTTCGACATCGTCATCGTGGACGCGAAGACACCCAAGGCCCACGTGAAGCGGCTGCGGTCCAAGGGGATCAACGTCGTCGTCGCCCTCCCGAGCGCCCGCTGGCGACGGGACGGCTCCGTCCGGCCACCGCGGTAGCCGACGCCCGCGGCCACCGCGCCACCGATCACCACGCCAACCAACGAGAGGAACAACGATGAGCACCACCGAGACCACGATCCCCGACACGATGCAGGCCGTCATCTGCCACGGACCCGAGGACTACCGGCTCGAGGACGTGCCCGTGCCCCAGCCGGGCCCGGGACAGGCCCTCGTCCGGGTGGAGGCCGTCGGCATCTGCGCCAGCGACCTGAAGTGCTACCACGGCGCCGCGAAGTTCTGGGGCGACGAGAACCGCCCCGCCTGGGCGGAGACCGAGGTCATCCCGGGGCACGAGTTCGTCGGCGTGGTGGTCCAGCTCGACGAGGTGGCCGCCGAGCGCTGGGGGATCGCGGTGGGCGACCGGGTCGTCTCGGAGCAGATCGTGCCGTGCGGGCAGTGCCGCTACTGCGTGCGCGGGCAGTACTGGATGTGCGCGCCGCACGACCTCTACGGGTTCAAGCGCCGGACCCCCGGCGCGATGGCGTCCTACATGATCTACCCCGAGGACGCCCGCGTCTACAAGATCAGCAAGGACCTCCCGGCTGCACACGCGGCGTTCACCGAGCCGCTGTCCTGCGCGCTGCACGCGGTCGAGCGCGCCAACATCCAGTTCGAGGACGTCGTGGTGGTGGCCGGCTGCGGTCCCATCGGGCTGGGCATGGTGGCCGGCGCGGTGGCGAAGGGCCCGGCCGAGGTCATCGCCCTCGACATGTCCGACCGCAAGCTGGCCCTGGCGGCCAAGTGCGGTGCCACGCGGACCGTCAACATCACCGAGCAGGACCCGGTCGAGTTCGTCAAGGAGCTCACCGGCGGCTACGGCGCGGACGTCTACATCGAGGGCACGGGGCATCCGGCGGCGGTCGGGCAGGGACTGAACCTGCTGCGCAAGCTCGGGCGCTACGTCGAGTACAGCGTCTTCGGCTCGGACGTCACCGTCGATTGGAGCATCATCAGCGACGACAAGGAGTTGGACGTGCTCGGCGCCCACCTGGGCCCGCACTGCTGGCCGGCCGCCATCCGCATGCTCGAGTCCGGCAGGCTCCCGATGGACGAGATCTGCTCCGACCAGCTGCCGCTGGAGAAGTTCCAGGACGGCCTGGACCTGGTCGCGGACGGCACGAAGTCCATCAAGGTCAGCCTCATCCCCGCGTGAGCTCGGATCCGACCTCGCGCCCAGCTGTCGGGTCCGTGGAAGAAGGGAACACCAGATGACTCGCCTCGTC
Organism: Segeticoccus sp.; assembly: GCF_035708005.1. Classification (NCBI taxonomy): domain Bacteria; kingdom Bacillati; phylum Actinomycetota; class Actinomycetes; order Micrococcales; family Intrasporangiaceae; genus Segeticoccus; species Segeticoccus sp. The sequence goes on from NZ_DASSTI010000051.1 coordinate 3,869, forward strand.
GATGATCCGGCGACGTTCAGCGACGACATGCTCAAGGGCTTCGTCGACGCCTACCAGCAGTACGTCGTGGCCGTGCCCGGTGGAGTGGTCCGGGCCACGCAGACCACGCCGGGCAAGGTCGCCGTTGTGGTGGGCGGCGGCTCGGGACACTACCCCGCCTTCTGCGGCATCGTCGGCCCGGGATTCGCCGACGGCGCCGTGGTGGGCAACGTCTTCACCTCGCCCTCGACCGCGGACGCGGTGTCCGTGGGCCGTGCCGTCGACAGCGGTGGCGGTGTCGTGTTCAGCACCGGCAACTACGCCGGTGACGTGATGAACTTCAACCAGGCGGTGGACCAGCTCCGGCAGGAAGGCATCGAGGCCCGCTACGTGCTCGTTACCGACGACGTCGCCAGCGCCCCGGCGAACGAACGGGCCAAGCGGCGTGGGATCGCCGGTGACTTCACGGTGTTCAAGGTCGCGTCCGCCGCCGCGGAGGCCGGCTACGACCTCGAGGGGGTGCAGCGCGTCGCGGAGCGGGCCAACGGTGCCACCCGGACGCTGGGTGTGGCCTTCGACGGGTGCACCATGCCCGGGGCGAAGGAGCCGCTGTTCACGGTCGAGCCGGGGCACATGGGACTGGGCCTGGGCATCCACGGTGAGCCGGGGATCGAGGACCGGCCCCTGCCGAGCGCCAGCGAGCTGGCCCGGCTGCTCGTCGACGGCGTGCTGGCTGACGCGCCCGAGGGCGCAGGGGACCGGGTGACGGTCATCCTCAACGGGCTCGGACGCACCAAGTACGAGGAGCTGTTCGTCGTCTGGGGCACCGTCTCCTCCCTGTTGCGAGAGGCCGGCCTCACGGTGGTCGAGCCCGAGGTCGGCGAGCTGGTGACCAGCCTCGACATGGCCGGGTGCTCGCTCACGGTGATGTGGCTCGACGAGGAGCTCGAGGGGCTGTGGCACGCACCGGCGGCCACACCGGCATACACCAAGGGCATCGTCGCGCCGGCCGACGCCGGGCAGCGCCGCCAGTCCGTCGACGTGGCGGCCACCGAGGCCGGACCGGTCGCGGAGCAGGCGGACAAGGACGGCCTGGCGGTGGCGGCGGTCGTCCGCACCGGCCTGGAGCGGATGGCCGGGGCGATGGCACAGATGGAGGAGGAGCTTGGCCGCATCGACGCGGTCGCCGGCGACGGCGACCACGGGCGCGGCATGGTCCGCGGAACCAGCGCGGCGCTGGCGGCCGCGAACGCCACCCACGGTGACCACGCCGGGCCGTCCACGGTGCTGACGGCCGCCGGTGACGCGTGGGCGGCGCGGGCCGGGGGCACCTCCGGGGTGCTGTGGGGAGCGGCGCTCAAGGCCGTCGGCAACGTCCTCAGCAACACCGGGCGGCCCTCTCCGGAACAGGTCGCCGAGGCGGTCAGGAACGGCTACGACGCGCTCGTGCGGCTGGGCGGCGCCCAGCCCGGCGACAAGACCATGCTCGACGCGCTGCTGCCGTTCTGCGAGGAGCTCTCCGCGGCGACGGGCCGCGGCGATGCCCTCTCGGCGGCATGGGACGCCGCGAGCACCACGGCCCGAGCGGCCGCGGAGGCGACGGCACAGTTGCGGCCGAAGGTCGGCCGCGCGCGTCCGCTCGCGGAACGCAGCCTCGGAACACCGGACGCGGGAGCACTGTCATTGGCGGTGTGTGTCGCGGCGGTCGGCGAGGTGCTCCGGGAGCGGGCACAGGACTCGGACAGCGCGGCGCAGGGGCCGCAGGAAGGGACACGATGAGCGGGGAGCGGTTGCGGGTCGTTGTCGGAAGCGACGAAGCAGGCCTGAGCTACAAGACGGCGATCGCCGAGGACTTCCGGGCCGACGAGCGGGTGGGGGAGGTCATCGACGTGGGCGTCGTCGAGGACGAGGAGACGCACTACCCCCACATCGCCGTCACGGCGGCCCGGCTGGTCGCCGACGGCAAGGCCGACCGTGCCCTGCTCGTCTGCGGCACCGGGCTCGGTGTCGCCATCAGCGCCAACAAGATCCGCGGGGTCCGTGCCGTCACTGCGCACGACAGCTACTCGGTAGAGCGCGCGGTCCTCAGCAACGACGCGCAGGTGCTCTGCCTCGGCGAGCGCGTCATCGGGCGCGAGCTGGCCCGGCGACTGGCCAAGGAGTGGCTCGGCTACCGGTTCGACCCGGCTTCCCGCTCGGCGGAGAAGGTGGCCGCCATAAGCCGCTACGAGGACGAGGGCGAGCCGGAGGCCGTCCCGGGTGGGGCGTGCTGATCCGTGGGTGACGGTGTGGCCGAGAACGCGGACAAGGTGTGGCTCGGCACCAGCTGGAAGATGACGAAGACGATCGGCGAGGCGCTCGCCTATGTCGAGACGCTCGCCGACCGACAGCTGCCGGACGCGGTCCAGACGTTCTTGGTGCCCGCGCACACCGCGCTCGCCGCGGTGCGCGGCCGCATGCCGGCCAACTCGCCGGTGCTGTTGGGGGCGCAGAACGCACATTGGGCCGCGGAGGGCGCCGGAACCGGCGAGGTCTCCATGCGCATGGTGGCCGACGCCGGTGCGCGCCTCGTGGAGATCGGCCACTCCGAGCGTCGCGAGCACCACAACGAAACCGACGAGTCGGTCTCCCTGAAGGTGCGGGCAGCGCTCGATGCCGCACTCGTGCCGCTCGTGTGCGTGGGGGAGCCGCTCGCCATCCGTGAGGCCGGCGGGGACCGGGAGTTCGTGCGGGCGCAGGTCAGCGCGGCACTGAGCCGGCTGTCGCCGGCAGAGGTGTGCAGGGTCGTCCTCGCCTACGAGCCGATCTGGGCCATCGGTGAGCGCGGACGCCCGGCGACTCCCGAGGAGGTCGCGCCCGTCATCGAGGAGATCCGCGAGGAGGTGGCTCGGGCCAGCGGTGGCCGCGGGTGTCGCGCGGTCCTGTATGGAGGCAGCGTGAATCTGGACAACGCAGCTGCGCTGCTCGAGCGCACCGGCGCGGACGGCTTGTTCGTCGGACGGACCGCATGGGACGTTCACCGCTTCCTCAAGCTGGTCGACATCGCCGCCGACCACTCAGCCCGCCGCTTGCGCGGGGGGCGGGAGGAGCGTGTGGACCGACCACACGCGCCCAACACGCCGAGCGGCAGCGTCGCCAAAGGCCTCTAGCGGACGACCTCGCGGTGGCCGGCGTCGATCCGACGGGTCCACCCGCGCCGATCGAGGTGCTCCAGCAGCGGGATTGCGACCCGCCTGGTCGTCCCGAGCGCCTGACGCGCCTCACTGGTCGTGAACGGCTGCGGCAGTCCGGCCAGCACACGCATCGCCATCGCCGGGCCCTTGGGCAGCAGCACGACGTCATCGGGCAGGCGAACGACTCGGCCCGCGTGCTCGGCCGCCGCGAGCTGGCGCACGCCCAGCCCCCAGCGCTCCAGGTCCGGCCGCTCCGGCGCGTCGAACGGCGCCGCGGCCAGCCGCGCCTCCAGCTGACGCAATCCGGCCTCGGCCGCCCCGAGGTCAGGGACCGCGCCCGGCCGCCCGAGACGCCCCTCGCCCACCTCCAGCCCGGCAGCGGGAGCGAGCGCAGTCAGCAGCGCCCCGTCCGGCACTCCCAGGTCGTGTCGGGCGGCCTCAATCGGCAGGCGCGGGTCGAGCGGGTGCGCCGCCGCGTGCGCGTCCACGACGGCGGCCAGCAACTCGACCCACTGGCGCCACTGCGCCTCACCGACCAGCCAGTCCCCGACGCGACGCACCTCGGCGGCCCGGCCCAGTTCCCCGGACGGTATGCCGAGTGCCTCCAGATCGCTCGCTCGCACAGCTCCGCGTCGACTCACCTCGGTCGACACGTCCGCGCGGCCGGCGGCATTCGCGAGGGCACTGGCCCGGCGAGACGCGTCCCCGCGCCGAGCGAGCTCTGGCGGATCGACATCCAGCACGAGGACCCCCGCGAGAACACGTTGGGCGGCGGGATCCCGCAGGATGGCGCGGTCCCCGGCTTGCAGCGGAAGGGCGTGCTGCAGGCGCAATCGCGCGACGTCACCGTCCAGCGGGCGCAGGAGGACGCCGACCGCGGCGGTCCCCACGTGGATCACCAGGTCGCCGTGCGGATCAGCTTGTGTCGGAGTCGAATCCGGGCCGATGCTCTTGAGGGGCAGCAGCCGCACGTCCACCTGGCGGGTCTCGCGCCAGCTCCCGGGTGTCACCAGCGCGCTGCCCCGTGCGACCGCAGCAGGCGTGACCCCGCGCAGGTTCACCGCGACGCGGGCCACTGCGGGCACGTCCTGCCGTAGCTGCTCCATGCTCTGCAGGCCCCGCACCGCCAGCACAGCCGGGCCGTCGCTCGCACCGTTCGCGACAGCGAGCTGGTCCCCGACGCGCAGGGTGCCGCGGCCCAACGTGCCGGTGACGACCGTGCCGCTGCCCTTCATGGTGAACGCCCGGTCGACCCAGAGCCGTACCCGCCCGTCGGCGCGGGGGCGCGGCAGTCGGGAGACCAGGGCGTCCAGAGCCGTGCGCACGTCGTCCAGACCCTGGCCGGTGCGGGCGGAGACCGTCACGTGCGGGATGGCTCCCAGCGAGGACCGGGCGAGGTGTCCGTGTGCCTCCTCCACGGCGATGGCGGGGTCGGCGAGGTCCGCTTTGGTGATGACGAGCAGCCCGTTCTCCACGCCGAGCGCCTCCACCGCCGCGAGGTGCTCGGTCGACTGGGCGCTCCAACCCTCGTCCGCTGCGACCACGAATATGACTGCTGGCGCCGGGCCCAGGCCGGCGAGCATGTTGCCGATGAACCTCCGGTGCCCCGGCACGTCCACGAAGGCCACGGTCTCGCCCGACGGCAAGGTGGTCCACACGTAGCCGAGGTCGATGGTCAGTCCGCGGCGGCGTTCCTCGTCCCAGCGGTCCGGCTGCTGCCCGGTCAGCGCTTGGACGAGGGTGGACTTGCCGTGGTCGACGTGCCCGGCGGTCGCGACGACGTGCACGTCACCCCCTCGGTTC
>NZ_DASSTI010000052.1:0-6994 GCF_035708005.1 Segeticoccus sp.
AGTCATGAAATTCCACGGCGCGGCCGTCGCCATCGTCATTACCGCCGGTACGCTGCTGGCCGCCTGCGGAGCCGGCACTAGCAACGCCAAGGGCGCTCCAACGACGACTCGCACGTCGCGCACGCCCGCCGCCGACACTCAAAGATTCACCCGTGTCGCATCACAGTGCGGCGTCTCCTACGACCTACAGGACGAGGGAAAGTCCCTCACCTTCGATACCGAGGGCAATGACGACGCAGCCGGGTCCGGAGACACGATCGACGACGTCGCCTGTGTGCTGAACGGGCTTGACTGCCCCGACTACGTCATCGACCACATGGACGCCACGCGAGCCCTGGACGGGATGCAGACCGACACCTGGAAGGGCGTCAAGGCGCGATGGACCTATCACCCCGACGAGGGGATGGTTCTGATCCTCGTGGATGCGCAGGCGTGACCGTGCCATGCGGGTCCTAGGTGCCGCGCTGATAGGCCGGCGAGAGCGAAACCACGAACGACAGCAGGGGAATGAACCATGAAGACGAACCACACAGCCATGACAGCCGCCGTCGCCGCCAGCGTGATGCTCGCAACTCTCACTGCCTGCGGAGGCGGTGGCGAGGCGAACGCGGCAGCGCCCACCGCGACGGTCACTGTGCCGGGACCGACCAAGACAGTCCCCGGCTCCGCCACCGCGACCAAGACGGTCACCAGGACCGCGACCGCGACGAAGACGGTCATCAAGACCGTCAAGCCTAAACACAAGGCGAAGCCGAAGGTCGACAGCGGCAGCAACGCCGTTCACGAGGGTGTCGGCCTGTCCGACGGCGGTTGGACCATCGTGGACCTAAACCTCAGCAACGACGGGCTCGGATCGTTCGGCGGCACCATGCGCGTGAGGACGGACCACGCTGCGTCCGGCGCGTTGTTCAAGCTCACCGTCCTCGAGCCGGGCACCCAGCACGTTGTCGCTTCGCTCGACGGCTCAGCCGACAACGCAGATGCCGGCTCGACGGTCACGGTCGACCTCATCAGTATGGACGACTTCGAGGCCGGCGATTGGGACTACGCCTTCCAGGCCTCCGACTACTGAACGAGCCGCGGTATCAGGTGTGCCGCTTTCGGCCACCGACGATCGCAGCCGTCCCGTATGACGAAGGACCTGCGGGGACCATGCGGACCACCGCCGGGCTCTCGTCTACGGTCGCCGGTTGAGGATCCGGCTACGGCACACGTGGTGCTTCTGCTCGACTGGCCACCTCCACCGGTCGACAGGGGTGCTGACGGTCGGTGTGCGGCGGATACGCTCTCGCTGATGGATGAGAGCACTGTGCGGCAGCACTGGTCGCAGTACATGAGTGAACGGGCCAACCGCCCGTTCGGAGACGTTGAGGCCGTCTCGGGGCGGACCCTGCAGCCGTTCAGCTTCGCCGGGCAGCAGGCCGCGGAAAACCTGCTAGCTAGTGGTGTGTCTCGTGAATAACTAGCGGTATGGTCGGTATTCTTGAGGGTATGAGCGCACCCGCAGCCCCGCCGTTGCCCATGTCGCAGGCCGCGCGGGCCACGTTGGAGCAACTGTCTCGGTCCCAGGTGGCGCCGCACCGGCAGGTGCAACGTGCCAAGGCATTGCTGTTGGCGGCGGAGGGGGTTGCCAACAGCCGGATCTCGGCCGAGGTCGGGGTGACACCGGTGACGGTGCGGGCATGGCGGGCCCGGTTCGTGGAAGACGGGCTGGCCAACCTGGGTGAGGTCCGCCCCGGGCGCGGGCCGAAGGCCAGGATCAGCCAGGAGCAGGTGCGCGCGATCGTGCACGACACTTTGCACACCAAGCCTGCGGGGCAGACGCACTGGTCGTGCCGCACGATGGCCAAGCACGCAGGCGTGAGTCCCGCCACGGTGCAACGGATCTGGCACGACCTGGGGATCAAGCCGCACCGGCTGGACACGTTCAAGGTCTCCAACGACCCGGACTTCGAGGAGAAGCTGACCGACGTGGTCGGGCTCTACCTCGACCCTCCGGACAAGGCGGTGGTGCTGTGCCTGGACGAGAAGAGCCAGGTGCAGGCCCTGGACCGCACCCAGCCCTCGCTGCCGATGGTCAAGGGACGCGGAGCGACCATGACCCACGACTACAAGCGCAACGGCACCACCACCTTGTTCGCCGCCTTGAACGTGCTCACCGGCGAAGTGACCGGGCGCTGCTTCCACCGGCACCGGCATGAGGAGTTCCTGAAGTTCCTTAAGGTAATCGACGCCGAAGTGCCCAAAGGCCAAGCGATCCACGTGATCCTGGACAACTACAGCACCCACAAGCACGCCGACGTCCAACGCTGGCTGCGCCGGCACAAGCGGTTCCACCTGCACTTCATCCCGACCTCCTCGTCCTGGCTGAACCAGGTCGAACGGTGGTTCCGCGACCTGGACGCCAAGGCCTTACGCCGTGGCAGCTTCGGCTCGGTGCCCGACCTGATCGCCGCGATCGAGGACTACCTGCAGGCCAACAACGCCGACCCCAAGCCGTTCGTGTGGACCGCGACCGCCGAGTCAATCCTGGCAAAGGTCACCCGAGCCCGCCGCAAACTCGAAGAAGTAGTTAGCCAATGATGAGACGGACCACTAGTCAAGGCGCGGCGCGCCCTCGATGACGGCGACACAAGCAGGGCCCAAGCGCTTGTCGATCGAGCGGCTCGGTTGCCCTTCGACCACCACGAACAGGCAGCGCCGGTCGCGCTGGCCGTGCACATGGGCCTGTTCTGTTTGGTCACCGACGCCATGGAAGGAGCTGACCCAGACGACTCGCGGTGGCTCGACGCTGCGGTCGCTGTCCTCGAGGACGCCGACCAGGCGGCAGCATGCGATCTGCGTGATGTGCTCGTGGCCATCGATCAGGACTACTCGCTGCGTCCGGCAGAGCACAAGCGGGTCCGCGCCGCCATCGCGTCAGTTCCTCAACGTGCCGAGTTGAGGGATCTGCAGCTGGAGGCCGCTGAACTCGGCGAGCATGCCCTGTCCGTCCTGGGCGCGTGCCGCAACTACGAACGAACCCTGCAGGCACTCGTCGGGTGAGGCCGGCCCCGGCCCCCGCCTCACCCTTCCGCGTCGTGCCGCCGGATCCACGGGCCCTGCGCGGCGCAGGCTGCCGGCGACCCACAACAGGATCGGCTCGCGGACCCACGACGTCTGCCGGGGGGAGTCGCTCCCTGGTCAGCGATGACAGACTGAGCGGGTGCGTCTTGCCGCCGTCACCGGTGCCTACGTGGATCTGCAGGTCGTGGGCTACCAGTTCCCTGACCTCGGCCAGGACTCCAATGAGTGGGACGAGTGGGACGCGAACTGGCTGCTGATCCGCTGGCGGCCCGTACAGCCGATGGCGTCTCGTGGTCCTTCGAGGATCCGGCGCTGACCACCTGGGAGCTCGGGGAAGCGGCGCGCTGGCTACGCCGGGTGGCCGACGGTGACATCGGACCGTCCTCTGCGATCGAGGACACCCCGGCTGGCGGTGATGAGCCCGACGTGCAGGACCGGTTGGCCGCCGCGGGTTGGTTGACGTTCACCGAGCCGAACCTGAGCCTCGCCGTAGGCAGGAGTCTCGGACCGCAGGTGGAGGTACTGGTGGGTCTGGGACACGAGAGCGCCTCGCCGCCGGTTGACCCGCGCCGACCCCAACGGTGCGAGATCGCCCTCCTGACGGACGCGAGGCAGGTGCTGGAGGCCGCCGCATCATTTGAGCGCGACCTCGCCGCATTCCCTGCCCGGTAGCGGATCGTCTGCGGAACGGCGTGTCGACCGTCCGCGAGGGGGGTGTTGACCGGCGGTCTGGATGGCGATGATGACGTCGTTGACGGTGGCGACGGGTCGGGGGCACGACGAAGCCCCGCCAGGCGCAGCTGGCGGGGCTTGGTGGTCGGGATGTCGTGGTGGTGGTTACTCTGTCGTGACTTCGGTGACGGCGGCGCGGGCGCTGGATTCATCGACGATGGCCTTGCCGGCGGCGTAGGCGGCGACGAGGGCTTGGACGGCGAGGTTGTTGACCGCTCGGGGCAGGCCTCGGGAGACTTGGTGGATCAGGGCGAGGGCGTCGTCGCTGAGCAGGGTGTCGGAGCGGCCGGCGAGTTTGAGGTGGTGGGTCACGTAGCCGGCGGTCTCCTGGGCGCTCATCCCGGTCATGGCATACCGCAGCGCGATGCGCTGGTCGAGCGCGGCGAAGGTGCCGAGCTTGATTCGTCGGCGCAGGGTGGGCTGTCCGATGAGCAGGCAGGCGAACGGGGAGTGGGAGTCCATGTCGGCGTTCGTCAGCAGCCGGAGCTCCTCGAGCTGGTCGGCGCCGAGCAGGTGGGCCTCGTCCAGGACCAGAACCACGGTGCGGCCGCGTTCGTGGTCCTCGGCGGCCAGCAGGTCGGCGGTTTGCGGGATGAGCGCGGCTTTGTGGAAGCGAGGGACGCCGCCCAGGGCGGTGACGATGCCGCCGTACAGTCCGCGGCCGCCGACGGCGGGGTTGCCCAGGTAGATGATGGTGTGCCGGGAGGCGTCCAGCCCGGCGAGGGCGGCGCGCACGGCGACGGTCTTGCCGGCGCCGACTTCTCCGGTGACCACGCCCAAGGCGCGTTCGGCCACGCACCAGCCGATCCGGGCGACGGCCTCGGCGTGGGCGGCGTGTCGGTGCAGCATGCTCGGGGCCAGGGCGCGGCCGAAGGGCATGGTGGTGAATCCGTAGTGGGACTGCAGCTTCTCGATCATCCTCGGGCCTCCTGGCCGCCGTCGTCGTCAATGTCGCTGCCGGGCAGTGGGAGTTGGCCGGGGACCTGCTCCGGTGGTGAGTCCAGGCGCGAGTAGCAGGTCTTGTCGGCCAATTTGGCGGTGTGCGCGGCTTGGATCAGGTGCAGGTAGTCGATCCCGGTCTTGGTCGCCGGCGGTGGGGTGGTCTCGTCGGGTCGGGCCTTGGCGTGGACGTGTCGGCCGATCCGGTGCGGGATCGCGTCGCCCATCGGCCGGCCCTGCCAGCGGACCTGGATCCGGGTCAGGTCGAAGGGGTCGAAGACCAGCTCGACGCGGCGTCCGATCAGCGCGGCGTCGACCTCGTAGTGGTTGCCGTGCAGGCCCACCGTCGCGGTCTTGGTCACGGTGCGGTACTCGGCCCACAAGAACGCCTCGCGCAGCTGCGCCCGGGTGGGCATGGTCGGCGCCTGGCCGGCGGACCAGCGTTCGATCGGTGCCTGGCCGGTTTCGGAGTGGACCCGGCGGTGGTACACGGTCTCGGTCCACGCGGTGAACAGGCTGTTCAGCTGGGTCATGTCCTCCAGCTCGCGGCCGGAGCCGATCTCAACCAGGAACTGCTCACGCACGGTGCGGAAGAACCGCTCGATTTTCCCTCTCCCGGCAGGCTTTCCGGGTCGGGAGTGAACCAGGTGGATCCCGAGGCTGGCGCAGGCCCGAGCGAGTTGCTTGTCGACCATCGCGGCACCGTTGTCGAGGTATATCGAGGCGGGGATACCGCGGGAAGCCAGCCCGGCGTGCAGCGCGGCCTCCAGGCGCACGGTGTCTTCCCGGCGGGCCCACCGGTACCCGGTCAGCAGCCGGGAGTGGTCGTCGATGAACGCGCACAGGATCGCCTTGCGGCCGCCCACGGTGGGCCCGTGCAGCGCGTCCCCGGTCCACCGGACGTTCGGCGCCTCGGCCTCGAACCGGCCGAACGCCTGCGGCGGATTGCCGTCGGGGCGGGTGTTCAGCTCCAACTTGGCGAAGTGTCGTTGCAGGGTCCGCTCGTTCGGTGCCCACCCGCAGTGGCTGCGCAGAATCGTCGCGACCTGCGCCGCGGTGCGGGCAGGGACCTCGCGTTTGAGCGCGACGGCGAGGTCGAGCACGTCGGCCGGGGTGCGCGGGGACACCCGCCGCGGGGCGGGTACTAGCGCGTCGAACCCGCCCCGGCGCCAGGTGCGGATCCACCGGTCGATCGTTTCCCGGGACACCTGCACCGGCTGCCCGAACGGACCGGGGTGCTCCCGAGCCGCCAGCTCGCGCACCAGCCTCCCCCGCGCCTTGGTACTCAACCCCTCGTCGGCCGGCTCCCGGATCAGCGTGTACCGGAACAGGCCCACCGCCCGGGCCCGTTCGGCCCGCACCTGCTCCTCCCGGTCGGCGTTGCTGGTTCCCATCTCGGTTTCTCCTCGCATTCGGTGGTGCATCACACGTTCCTGCGAAGGCTCGCCGCTCAGCACGCGGCGCCCAAGGGCCAGCTCGTGTTGGGCGATCAGTCCGGTCCGGACGGGAACAGCAGCCGCCCGCCGGTGACCGCCGCCACCAGCTGCCAGGGCGACACCGCGCCGAGTACCCCCAGCCGGCGGCGGGCCGCCGCAGCGACCACGCCGATCACCTCCACCGCATCAGCCACGCCCGAGCCGCGCGGCGCGATCGGACCGGCCAGCGGATCCAGCTCGACCAGCAGGCCGGCGAACAGCGCACCGACCCGGTCGGCGTTGCACGCGAACGCGCGCAGCCAGCCGCGCACCGTCGAGGCCGGCCGGCCCAGCCGAGCCGCCAGGCGCCGGTGCCCCACCCCGGTCGCCTTCGCCACCAGCGCGGTACCGATCACCTCCGCGCCGTCCGCGCGGCGCACCAAGCACGAGACGGCGAGCAGCACATGCGTGGCCCGGCACACCGAGCACCGGCCGCGGGACGGACGCACCACCCCCACCCCCCGGATCGTGCGCGCCCGAGCATGACCCCACGGGGCCAGCCGGCCCGCCCCGCACGGACACGCCAGCTCACCCCCGCGCAACCGCCGGTCGACCTCAGCCGAATCGGTGCCTACCATCACCACGGGTGCACCTCCAATGCACCAAGCGACGGCCCTCCCCATCCGCTCAAAGATCAGGGAGGGCCGTTGCGCTACCACCAACGTGGTCACATTGTCGTCGCACACGAACAAGGGGCTACCCGCAGGCAGCCCCAGACGACCATCGTCACCCCCGTTGTCGTTACCCGACCACCAAGTCGTCAGCCAGGGTGTCGTTCAACA
>NZ_DASSTI010000053.1:0-25576 GCF_035708005.1 Segeticoccus sp.
TCGACTTGGTGACCTGCCCGACCCGGGAGGTGGGCGAGTACTGGCCCTTGGTCAGCCCGTAGATCTCGTTGTTGAACAGCAGGATCTTGAGGTTGACGTTGCGGCGCAGCGCGTGGAGCAGGTGGTTGCCGCCGATCGACAGCAGGTCGCCGTCGCCCCCGATGACCCAGACCGACAGATCGGGGCGCGACGTCGCGAGACCGGTGGCGATCGCCGGCGCGCGACCGTGGATCGAGTGCATCCCGTAGGTGTTCAGGTAGTACGGGAAGCGCGAGGAGCAGCCGATCCCGGAGATGAAGACGATGTTCTCCCGGCGCAGCCCCAGCTCGGGCAGGAATCCCTGTACGGCCGCGAGCACGGCGTAGTCACCACAGCCCGGGCACCAACGCACCTCCTGGTCGGAGGTGAAGTCCTTCTTGGTCAGCTTCGCGTCGTCCTCCCCGAGCTGCGGCACACCGGCGGTGCCGGTGAGCAGGTCGGCCGAGCTGGTCGGCATACCGATGTCTGTGGTCACGCAGAGACCTCCTGACGGAGCACGTCGGCGATCTCGGTCGCCGTGAAGGGCAGGCCGCGCACGGCCGTGTGGCTGCGGACGTCCACGAGGTACTTCGCGCGCAGCAGCAGGGCGAGCTGGCCGAGGTTCATCTCCGGCACGATGACGCGCCGGTAGGAGCGCAGGACCTCGCCGGTGTTGGCGGGCAGCGGGTTGAGGTGGCGCAGGTGCGCACGGGCGACCGTGCCGCCGGCATTGCGCACCAGCCGGGTCGCGGCGGCGATCGGGCCGTAGGTCGAGCCCCAGCCGAGCACCAGCACGTCCGCGTTGCCGGTGGGGTCGTCGACCTCCAGCGGCTGGATGGTCTTGGCGATCGCGTCAATCTTGCCCTGCCGCAACCGCACCATCCGGTCGTGGTTCTCCGGGTCGTAGCTGATGTGCCCGGTGACGTCGGCCTTCTCGAGTCCGCCCACCCGGTGCTCCAGGCCCTTGGTCCCCGGGACCGCCCACGACCGGGCGAGGGTCTCGGGGTCGCGCAGGAACGGGTGGAACGTCGGGTTGCCCTTGGCGTCCTCACCGTTCGGCTGGGTGGCGAACTCCACGTCGATGGTGGGCAGGTGCGCGACGTCGGGGATGCGCCACGGCTCGGAGCCGTTGGCCAGGTAGCCGTCGGACAGCAGCAGCACGGGGGTGCGGTATGCCGTGGCGATGCGGACCGCTTCCATCGCCGCGTCGAAGCAGTCGGCGGGGGAGCGCGGCGCGAGCACCGCGACGGGGGACTCCCCGTTGCGGCCGAACATCGCCTGCAGCAGGTCGGCCTGCTCGGTCTTGGTCGGCAGGCCGGTGGACGGGCCGCCGCGCTGGATGTCGACCACCACGAGCGGCAGCTCGAGCGCCACGCCCAGGCCGATCGTCTCCGACTTCAGCGCGAGCCCCGGACCCGAGGTCGTCGTGACGCCGATGGCCCCGCCGAACGCCGCGCCGAGCGCGGCTCCGACGCCGGCGATCTCGTCCTCGGCCTGCAGGGTGGTGACGCCGTAGCGCTTGAGGCCGGAGAGGGTGTGCAGCACGTCCGAGGCCGGGGTGATCGGGTAGCTGCCCAGCACGAGCGGCAGGCCCGACCGGTGCGAGGCGGACACGAGCCCGTAGGCGAGCGCCAGGTTGCCGGTGATGTTGCGGTAGGTGCCCTCCGGCATACGAGCGGGGGCGACCTCGTAGGCGACGGCGAAGTCCTCGGTGGTCTCGCCGTAGTGGAAGCCCGCGTGCAGCGCGGCGATGTTGGCCTCGAGCAGCTCGGGCTCGTCGCCGAACTTGTTCTTCAGGAACGTCTCGGTGCCGTCCATCGGGCGCGTGTACAGCCACGACAGCAGCCCGAGGGCGAACATGTTCTTGGCGCGCTCCTTCTCCTTGCGCGTCAGGTCGAACTTCGCCAGGGCCTCCACGGTGATCGAGGTCAGCGCCACCGGGTGCACGTGCCAGGACTCGAGGGAGTCGTCCTCGAGCGGGCTGGTCTCGTAGCCCACCTTGCCCAGGTTGCGCTTGGTGAACTCGTCGGTGTTGACGATGAGCATCGAGCCGCGGGGCAGGTCGCGCAGGTTGGCCTTGAGCGCCGCGGGGTTCATCGCCACGAGCACGTCCGGCGCGTCCCCGGGGGTCAGCACGCGGTGGTCGGCGAACTGCAGCTGGAAGCTCGACACCCCCGGCAGCGTCCCCTGCGGCGCGCGGATCTCGGCCGGGAAGTTGGGCAGCGTCGACAGGTCGTTGCCCAAGATCGCCGTCTCGGACGTGAACCGGGTCCCCGTGAGCTGCATGCCGTCGCCGGAGTCCCCCGCGAACCGGATGACCACCTGGTCGATCCGCCGAACGGGCTTGCTACTCATGTTTCCGGTCTCACCAGGCTTCCGTCGGAAGATTTCTCGTGCAACGCCGGTGACAGCGCCACAACGCGTGCCCGGTATGGCGTCCGGGCACCATTCCGAGGCACGTGTTCCATCGTACGCGGCACGCTCCGTCGTTCTCCTACGAGGACTACCCAGCGAGACGGTCGTCACGCCCGGTGCCCCGAGTCCGGCCGGTACAACGGTCCGGGCCGCCGGACAATTCCGCGGGATCACCCGGGTTTATTCCCCTCGAGGGGTATGCCGGCCGAGGTGACTCGCGCGTCACCTCCCCTTGGTGGGAGGCTCGCCACGGCGAGGTCTGCGACCTCGGCCACACGACGTCGTCCAGCCGACCGGGAGGTTCGTCCGCATGTTCTCGCGCATCGCCATCGTCAACCGCGGTGAGGCGGCCATGCGGCTCATCCACGCGGTGCGCGACCTGAACGCGGCTGCCGGGCCGGGTGGGCAGCGGATCGAGACGATCGCGCTGCACACCGAGGGCGAGCGCCGGGCCATGTTCGTGCGCGAGTCCGACCACGCCTACAACCTCGGACCGGCCGTGAACCGGCCCTACCTCGACTACGCGGTCCTGGAGCGGGCGCTGCGCGAGACCCGCGCCGACGCGGCCTGGGTCGGCTGGGGCTTCGTCGCCGAGGACCCCGGCTTCGCCGACCTGTGCGCACGGATCGGCGTCACCTTCATCGGGCCGGGGCCCGAGGCGATGCGCAAGCTCGGCGACAAGATCGGCTCCAAGCTGATCGCCGAGGAGGTCGGCGTTCCGGTCGCCCCGTGGAGCCGCGGAGGCGTGGACACGCTGCAGGAGGCGACCGAGGTCGCGGCCCGGATCGGCTACCCGCTCATGCTCAAGGCGACCGCGGGCGGGGGTGGCCGCGGCATCCGCAAGGTCGGCTCGGACGCCGAGCTGGCGGACGCCTACGAGCGGACGCGGGACGAGGCGCAGCGCGCGTTCGGCTCCGGTGTCGTCTTCCTGGAGAAGCTGGTCACCGGCGCTCGGCACGTCGAGGTCCAGGTGATCGGCGACGGCCAGGGCACCGCCTGGGCGATCGGGGTGCGGGACTGCTCGATCCAGCGGCGCAACCAGAAGGTGATCGAGGAGTCGGCCTCGCCGGTGATGTCGGCCGAGCAGGCCCAGCTGCTCAAGGACAGCGCCGAGCGGCTGGCCCTCGCCGTGGGGTATGCGGGGGCGGGCACGGTGGAGTTCCTGTTCCAGCCCGCCGACGGCACGTTCGCCTTCCTCGAGGTCAACACCCGGCTGCAGGTCGAGCACCCGATCACCGAGGTGACCACCGACTCCGACCTGGTCAAGCTCCAGCTGCACGTCGCGTCGGGCGGGCGCCTGGTGGGGGAGCGTCCGACCGAGACCGGTCACGCCGTCGAGGCGCGGCTCAACGCCGAGGACCCCGACCGCGACTTCGCCCCGGCTCCGGGGCACATCGACCTGCTCGTCCTGCCCGCGGGGCCCGGCATCCGCGTGGACACCGGCGTCGGCGAGGGCGACACCATCCCTGCCGACTTCGACTCAATGATCGCCAAGGTGATCGCCTACGGCGCCACCCGCGAGGAGGCGATGGCCCGGCTGCGCCGCGCCATGGCCGAGACCCAGGTCATCATCGACGGCGGGGCGACGAACAAGTCCTTCATCCTCGAGCTGCTCGACCAGCCGGAGGTCGTGGACGGGTCGGCCGACACCGGCTGGATCGACCGGGTGCGCGGCCAGGGCCGGCTCGTGTCCACGCGGCACAGCGGCCTCGCCCTGGTGATGGCGGGCATCGAGGCCTACGAGGAGGGCGAGGCCGTCGAGCGCACCCGCCTGCTGGAGACCGCCCGCGGCGGGCGCCCCCAGGTGCAGCACACCGTCGGCCGGCCCACCGAGCTCAAGCTGCGGGGGGCGACGTATGCCGTGACCGTCCTGCAGGTCGGCCCGGACCGGTTCCGCGTGACGGTGGTCACCCCGGAGGGAGACCGGTCCAGGGTCGAGGCCGTCGTCGAGCGCCTCGACGGCTACGCCGCCCGCCTCGCGGTCGGCGGCGCGACGCACCGGGTGCTCTCGGCCGTGCACGGCCCGGTCCACCTCGTCGAGGTCGACGGGGTCATGCACCGGGTGACCCGCGAGGAGGGCGGCGTGCTGCGGTCCCCCGCGCCGGCCCTCGTCGTGGCCACGCCGGTGCCGGTCGGCAGCACGGTCGAGGCCGGCACGCCGGTGCTCGTGCTCGAGAGCATGAAGATGGAGACGGTCGTGCCGGCGCCCTACCCGGCGACGGTCCGCGAGATCTTCGCCAGCACCGGCAGCCAGGTGGAGACCGGCGCACCGCTCGTGCGGCTGGAACCGACCGGCGAGCAGGACGCCGGCGAGGTCACCACCGAGAGCGTGGACCTGGGCCTGCCGACCGCGGACGGCGCCCGCCCGTCTCACGAGGAGCGGCTCTCGGCCGCCAAGGCCGACCTGACCGCGATCCTCCTCGGCTACGACATCGCCGAGACCGACGGCGGGGGACCGCTGGCCGACTTCCTCGCGGCCCGGGACCAGCTGGTCGCCGAGGGTGACCACGTCACCGACGCCATCGACCTGCTCCGAGCGCTCGCCGAGTTCTCCGACCTGAGCCGCAACCGGCCGGCGGCGGAGGAGGACCACACCGAGCTGGCGGTGCACAGCCCGCGCGAGCACTTCCACACCTACCTGCAGAGCCTGGACCCGGAGCGCGCGAAGCTGCCGGAGTCCTTCCGCACCAAGCTGTTGCGGGTGTTGCGCCACTACGGCGTGGACAGCCTCGACCGCACGCCTGAGCTCGAGGAGGCGATCTTCAGGATCTTCCTCGCCCAGCAGCGCACCGCGCCCGACGTGGCCATCGGCACCGGCATCCTCGAGCGGTGGAGCCGGGAACCGGCACCGGCTCCGGACGTGGCCGACGCCTGCCGCGAGACCCTCGACCTGCTCGCCCGCGCCGCCCAGCGCCGCTTCCCGGTGCTGGCCGACCTGGCGCGCAGCGTGCGGTTCGCGTGGTTCGACCAGCCCGCGGTCGACGCGGAGCGGGCGGGGGTGCTCGCCGAGGCCCGGGCCCAGCTCGCCGCGCTGGCCGCCCAGCCCGACGTCGCGGACCGCTCGGCCCGGATCGAGGCCCTGGCCAGCATCCCCGAGCGGATCGCGGGCTTCCTGTGCGAGCGGCTCGTCGCCGGCGTCCCCGACAACGAGCCGATGCTGGAGGTGCTCATCCGGCGGCACTACCGCGAGCACTCGCTGCGCGGGGTGCGGGAGGAGTCCGTGACCGGGCGGCCGTTCGCGCTGGCCGACTACGTCCTGGACGACCGGGACACCCACCTGGTGTCGACCATCGGGCAGGTGGCCGAGCTGGCGGCCGGCAGCGACCTGGTGCGCCAGGTCGAGGAGCAGCTGGGCCGGCGCGCCGAGGGCCAGGAGGGGGTCGTGGACCTCTACCTCTCCTGGCCGGACGCGCCGGAGGACCCGGAGCGGGCCGCGGCCGACCTCGCCGGCCGGCTCGCGGGTCTCGCCCTCGCACGGGACGCCCGCCGGGTCGCCGTCGCCGTGTGCACCGGACGCCCGGGAGCGGTCGGGTACTTCACCTTCCGGCCCGGTGACAGCGACGGCAGCCCGCACGAGGACCGGCTGGTGCGCGGCATGCACCCCATGGTCGGCCGCCGCCTGAACCTGTGGCGGCTGAGCAACTTCGACGTCGAGCGTCTCGCCGCGCCCGAGGACGTGCTGCTCTACCACTGCACCGCCAAGGGCAACCCCTCCGACCAGCGGCTGGTCGCCATGATGCAGGTCCGGCAGGTCACCGTCGTCCGCGACGAGGAGGGCAAGGTCGCCTCGCTGCCGCACGTCGAGCGGGCGGTCGCGAACTGCCTGGAGGCCATCCGCCGCGGGCGGGCGGCGTTGCGCGCCAGCGCCGGCCGGCTCGACGCCAACCTCGTGTGGGTGCAGCTGTGGCCGGTGGTGGACGCGCCGCTCGAGCAGCTGACCGCCCTGCAGAGCCGGATCGCGCCCCTCGCCGCCGGCGCCGCCGTGGAGGAGGTCGCGGTCCAGGGCCGGGTCGCCGGTGCGGACGGCACGGTCCGGCAGGTCGTCGCCCGGTTCACGGCCCAGCCCGGCTCCGGCATCGAGACCTCCCTGGAGGGCCCGCCGACCGCTCCCCTCGCCCCCCTGGACGAGTATGCCGAGAAGGTCCAGCGGGCGCGGCGGCGCGGCGTGGTCTACCCCTACGAACTGGCCGCGTTCGTCGCCGGACGCGGGGGCCGCACGACGGAGTACGACCTGGACGACTCCGGGCGCCTCGTCCCGGTGGACCGGCCGTACGGCCACAACAAGGCGGGAATCATCGTCGGGGTGGTCTCGACGCCGACCGACCTGCACCCGGAGGGCGTCACGCGCGTCCTCCTCTGCGGGGACCCCACCAAGTCCCTGGGCGCCCTCTCCGAGCCGGAGTGCGCGCGGGTCATCGCCGCGATCGACCTCGCCGACGAGCTGGCCGTTCCCGTCGAGTGGTACGCCCTCTCGGCCGGTGCGCGCATCGCGATGGACTCCGGTACCGAGAACATGGACTGGGTCGCGCGGGCGCTGAAGCGGATCGTCGAGTTCACCCAGGCCGGCGGGGAGATCAACATCGTCGTGGCCGGGATCAACGTGGGCGCCCAGCCCTACTGGAACGCCGAGGCGACGATGCTCATGCACACCAAGGGCATCCTCGTGATGACCCCGGACAGTGCCATGGTGCTCACCGGCAAGCAGTCGCTCGACTTCTCCGGTGGCGTGAGCGCCGAGGACAACCACGGCATCGGCGGTTACGACCGCATCATGGGCCCGAACGGCCAGGCGCAGTACTGGGCGCCGGACCTCGCGGGCGCCCGCGACGTCGTCATGGCGCACTACGAGCACTGCTACGTGGCACCCGGCGAGTCGGCACCCCGGCGACTGCCCACGACCGACCCGGTGGACCGGGACGTCACCGCCTACCCGCACGTGGTCGAGGGCAGTGACTTCGCGACGGTCGGGGACATCTTCTCCCCGAGCACCAACCCCGACCGCAAGAAGCCGTTCGACATCCGCACCCTCATGCGGGCCGTCGTCGACCAGGACCACGAGACGCTCGAGCGGTGGGCCGGGATGGCCGACGCCGAGACGGCCGTCGTCTGGGACGCCCACCTCGGTGGCCTGCCGGTGTGCCTGCTCGGCATCGAGTCACGGGCCGTGCCACGCCGGGGCTTCCCGCCCTCGGACGGCCCGGACACCTACACCGCGGGGACGCTCTTCCCCCGGTCGTCGAAGAAGGCGGCACGCGCGATCAACGCCGCCTCCGGCGACCGGCCGGTGGTGGTGCTGGCGAACCTGTCCGGCTTCGACGGGTCCCCGGACTCCATGCGCAACCTGCAGCTGGAGTACGGCGCCGAGATCGGCCGGGCCATCGTCAACTTCGACGGGCCGATCGTGTTCGTCGTGGTCTCCCGCTACCACGGTGGGGCGTTCGTCGTGTTCTCCAAGGCCCTCAACCCGCGGATGACGGTGCTGGCCGTCGCGGGCTCGTTCGCCTCGGTGCTCGGGGGTGCGCCGGCGGCGGCGGTCGTGTTCTCCCGCGACGTCGACGCCCGCACGGCACGCGACCCGCGCGTCGCCGAGCTGGAGGGGCGGCTCGACAGCGCCTCCGGCAGCGACCGGGTGCGCCTGACCGCAGAGCTCGAGGAGCTGCGGACCAGTGTGCGGGCCGAGAAGATCGGCGAGGTCGCGGCCGAGTTCGACCGGGTCCACAACATCCACCGGGCCGTGGAGGTCGGGTCGGTCGACGAGGTGATCGCCGCCTCGGAGCTGCGCCCGAAGATCGTCGCCGTCCTCGAGGCCGACCGGCGGGGGTGAGCCGCATTCGGGTGGTTCGCGGCTGGGTTTACTAGGCTCCCCGGCATGGAGTGGTACGCAGTCGTCGGTGCGTGCGTCGTCGCCGGCGTGCTGCTGTTCGTCGCCGGCATGGGTGCGCGTCGGCTGCTGGCGCCGCACGTGCCGACCCGCGGGAAGCTCAGCACCTACGAGTCCGGTGTCGACCCGGTGGGGGTGGACTGGGCCCAGACGCAGGTGCGCTACTTCGTCTACGCGTTCCTCTACGTGATCTTCGCGGTGGACGCGGTCTACCTCTTCCCGTGGGCGACGGTGATCCGCAGCGTCGACCTCGGCGTCGCCTCGGTGGTCGAGATGGCGATCTTCGTCGGCGTCCTGCTCATCGGTCTCGCGCACGCCTGGCGACGTGGTCTGCTGAGGTGGAGCTGATGACCGTCGACCTGCCGACGCCCCGCATCGGGCCCCCGGCCGCAGACCCGCTCGACCACCGCGGTGCCGGTGCCCTGGCCGCCTTCGCGCCGCGGCCGATCAAGGTGGTGCTCAACTGGGGGCGTCGCTACAGCCTGTGGGTGTTCAACTTCGGGCTGGCTTGCTGCGCCATCGAGTTCATCGCGGCGTCGATGGCCCGCCACGACTTCATCCGGCTCGGCGTGATCCCGTTCGCCCCCGGGCCGCGACAGGCGGACCTGATGGTGGTCTCCGGGACGGTCACCGACAAGATGGCCCCGGCCGTGCGCCGCCTCTACGAGCAGATACCCGAGCCGAAGTACGTGATCTCCTTCGGCGCCTGCTCCAACAGCGGCGGTCCGTACTGGGACTCCTACTGCGTGACCAAGGGCGTCGACCAGATCATCCCGGTCGACGTCTACGTCCCCGGTTGTCCGCCTCGGCCGGAGGCGTTGCTGCAGGGGATCGTGAAGCTGCAGGAGAAGATCGCCGGGGAGTCGCTGCCGCAGAAGTCGCGCCCCTCGCGGGTGGCGCCGGCGCTGCGCCGGGGGCGCGCCAGCGGACCTGCCCTCGCCTCGACGGTCACCCGGCCCAAGGTGGCCCGTCCCCGGCCCCCGCACCGGCCCGGTGACGTCTGGTGAGCGGGGCACAGGTCGACGCGGGCCACGTGACCGCGGACGCTGCCGGCACGCCGTGCCGGGAGATCCCCGTCTCCCAGTGGCACGACGCGCTCGCCGCCGCACGGCAGGAGGGCTTCGACTACTTCGACTGGCTGACGGCGGTCGACCAGACCGACGTCACGGGCGAGGACGCGGTCGCCGGCCTGGACGTCGTCTGCCACCTGATGGCGACGAGCTCGGTGCCGCTCGGGGAGGGGCGGGAGCTGCGGCACACCCTGCTGCGCACCCGGGTGCCCGAGGGCACCGCGGTGGGGAGCGTGACCGACCTGTTCCGGGGCGCCGCCTGGCACGAGCGCGAGACCCACGAGATGTTCGGCCTGGACTTCACCGGCTTCGACGACGGCACCGGGCAGGGGCTGCGGCCGCTGCTGCTGCCGCACGGTTTCGAGGGCACCCCGCTGCGCAAGTCCTTCGTGCTGGCCGCCCGCGCCAGCAAGCCGTGGCCCGGTGCCAAGGAGCCGGGGGAGGGGGAGCACTCCCGGCGCGCGCCGAGCCGCCGCAAGCTGCTGCCGCCCGGCGTCCCCGACCCGGAGTGGGGCCCCCGATGAGCGGCGTCGAGATCGTGCTGCGCACGATCGGGGTGCTGGTGGCCTTCCTCGTGCTGCCGCTGCTCGTCGGGCAGACCGAGCACAAGGTGATGGCGCACATGCAGGGCCGGCTGGGACCGATGTATGCCGGCGGCTTCCACGGCTGGGCGCAGCTCGTCGCCGACGGGGTGAAGTTCGCGCAGAAGGAGGACATCACCCCGCGTGCCTCGGACAAGGGCGTCTTCCGCCTCGCGCCGCTGGTCGCGCTCGTGCCCTACCTGGTGGCGCTGGCAGCGATCCCCTGGTCCGCGGCCGTGGTCGCCGCCCCGGTGCCCGATGCTCTGCTGTTCGTCCTGGCCGCGATCGCGGTCGGCATCCTCGGGACGCTGATGGCCGGGTGGTCCAGCGCCAACAAGTACTCCCTGCTGGGCGCGATGCGTGCCGGCGCCCAGCTGCTCAGCTACGAGCTGCCGATGGTGCTCGCCGCCGCGTCGGTCGCCCTGGCCGCGGGCACCCTGTCGCTGACCGGGATCGTGGGCCAGTGGCACTGGTGGTGGCTGTTCTGGCAGGCGCCGGGAGCGCTGTGCTTCCTCGCGGCGGCGATCGCCGAGCTGCAGCGGGTGCCCTTCGACATGCCGGTGGCCGACTCCGAGATCGTGTTCGGTCCCTACACCGAGTACACCGGGCTGCGCTTCGCGTTCTTCCTGCTGGCCGAGTACGCCGGGATCGTCGTGTTCTCGCTGCTGTTCACGGTGCTGTTCCTCGGCGGCTGGCGGATCGGTGTCCTCGACGGCGCGTTGGGCCCGCTCTGGACGCTGCTCAAGGCGGCGGTGGTCTCGGTGGTGATCATCTGGTTCCGCGTGGCGTGGCCGCGGTTGCGCGAGGACCAGCTGCAGCGCTTCGCCTGGCTCGTCCTCGTCCCGCTGGCCCTGGCCCAGCTCGTCCTGACGGCCGCCGTCGTGGCGGTCGTCCCGTCCTGAGGTGAGGTGACGATGACCGACGAACCGAAGCACTCCGGCATACCGGGGGTGCTCAAGGGGCTCGCCACGACCGCACGGACGATGGTGACACCGGCGCACACCGGCGAGTACCCGTCCGTCGAGCCGGACCTGCCGCCCCGCTCCCGGGGCGTGATCGCCCTGCTGGCGGAGAACTGCACCGTCTGCATGCTGTGCGCCCGTGAGTGCCCGGACTGGTGCATCTACATCGACTCGCACAAGGAGACGGTTCCGGCCGGGCCGGAAGGCGGACGGGACCGGCAGCGCAACGTGCTCGACCGGTTCGCGATCGACTACTCGCTGTGCATGTACTGCGGGATCTGCGTCGAGGTGTGCCCGTTCGACGCGCTGTTCTGGAGCCCGGAGTTCGAGTACGCCGAGACCGACATCCGCGACATGCTCCACGAGAAGGAGCGCCTCGGGCAGTGGATGGAGACGGTGCCGGAGCCGCCCGCGCTGGCCGACAACTCCGCCGAGCCGAACGAGCTCGCCGCGGCGAACCGCCCGGCGCGCAAGGGAGCTGCCCCCCGGGTGAGGCGCTCGTGACCACCCTCGACGTGCTGTTCACCGTCCTCGGGGTGATCGCCGCCGGCAGTGCCGTGCTCGCAGTCACCACGCGGCACCTGGTGCACTCCGCGCTCTGGCTGGTGCTGACCCTCGGGGCGCTCGCCGGGTGCTACCTCGTGCTGGGCGCCGAGCTCGTCGCGCTGGTGCAGCTGCTCGTCTACGTCGGTGCGATCGTGGTGCTCGTCCTGTTCGCCCTCATGCTCACCCGCGCCCCGATCGGTCCGAGCGTCCACCACGACACCGGTCTCGCGCAGCGGATCGCCTCCGCCGCGGTCGGTGCCGGCACGGTCGCCCTGCTCGCGGGCGTGCTGCTGCCGGCCTTCGGCGGGCACCTCGCCACGGTGCGCGAGGGCGGCACGCACGGCATCGCGCGGGCGCTGTTCGGCGTGTGGGTCTGGCCGTTCGAGCTGCTGTCCGTCCTGCTCCTGGTGTCCTTGGTGGCCGCGCTGGCGATGGCCCGCATGCGCACCCGTGTGGGAGCGTCCACTGCCGAGCCGACGGTCAGCTCCACGCGGCCCGAGGCGGATCCGCGGGCAGTCGAGGGCTCCGGCTCCGGAGCGGACCCGGAGCCGGCGATGTCCGACGCGGGGAGCCGCCCGTGATCCACGTCGCCGGACCGATCCTGCTCGTCGCCGTCCTCGCCGGGGCCGGCGTCTACGGCATCATCGCCCGCCGCAACGCCGTGCTCATGCTCATCGGGGTCGAGCTGCTGCTCAACGCCGCGAACCTGCTGCTCGTCACGATGGGCGCCACCTTCCACGACCCGTTGTGGTCGGGCCAGGTGCTCACGTTGTTCGTCATCACCGTCGCCGCCGCCGAGGTCGGGATCGCGCTCGCCCTCGTGCTCGCGATGTTCCGGGCCCGCGGCTCCATCGACCTGACCGAGCGCGCCGCACAGGAGGAGCCGGAGGAGGTGCAGGAGCAGGTATGACGTCCCTCACCGGCGTGCCCGCCCTCGCCACCCTCGCCCTGCCGCCCCTGCCGCTGCACTGGCCGCACCTGCACCTGTCCCCAGCGCAGCTGCTCGTGCTCACCCCGGCTGTCGCGTGCCTGCTCGGGCTCTGGTGGGGGCGGGGGCACCGCCGCCTCGCCGCCACCGTCGCCGTGCTCGGCGGGTTCGTCACCCTCGGCGCCTCGGCATGGCAGGTCGTGCAGGTCGTCACCGACCACGTGGAGGCGACCTCGGGCACCGTCGGGCCGCTGCCCGTCGGGGCGCTGCGGCTCCCGCTGAACCTCCTCTCGGACCACCTCAGCGCGCTCGTGGCGGTGGCGGTCGCGGTCGTCGGCCTCGCCGTCCAGGGGTTCACCACGTGGTACCTCGCCGCCGACCCGCGCTACCCGCAGTTCGCCGCCGGCGTCTCCCTCTTCCTCGCCGGCATGCTCCTGGTGGTCCAGACCGGCGACCTGGTCCTGCTGCTCATCGGCTGGGAGCTGATGGGCTGGTGCTCCTGGCTGCTCATCGGCCACGACAGCCGGCGAGCGGAAGCCAGGCGCGCGGCATACAAGGCCTTCCTGGTGACGCGGATCGGTGACCTGGCCTTCGTCATCGGCCTGATCATCCTCGCGGTCGGGGCCGGCACCACCTCGATCCCGGCCGTGCTGCGGCACTGGACCTCCGGGGCCGGTGCGACCCAGGGCGCGCTGGCCACCGCGGCGATGATCTGCCTGCTGTCCGGCATCGCCGGCAAGTCGGCGCAGTTCCCGTTCCAGGACTGGCTGCCCGACGCGATGGAGGGCCCGACACCGGCGTCGGCGCTCATCCACGCCGCCACGATGGTCGCGGCCGGCACCTACGTCATCGCCCGGCTGTTCCCGATCTTCGTCCAGTCCGGCCCGGCCCGCCTGGTGCTGGCGGCGGTGGCCGCCCTCACCATGGTGGGCTCGGCGATCCTCGCCTTCGGCCAGAGCGACCTGAAGCGGATGCTCGCGTGGTCCACGGTGAGCCAGGTCGCGATCATGCTGTCCGCGCTCGCGGTCGCCCCGGCCGCGGCCGGCCCGGACACCGGTGTGCTGCACCTGGTCTCGCACGCGATGTTCAAGGCGCTGCTGTTCCTGGGGATCGGGTGGCTCAGCGTGCTCGCCGGCGGCACGACGGCCGCGGCCCTCACCGGCGGGGTGCAGCACTTCCGTGAGCTGCGCAGCCCGCTCGCCGTGGGCTTCCTCGCGCTGACCGGCGTGCCGCCGTTCTTCGGGTTCGTGTCCAAGGAGCTGGTCATCGGGTCCGCCGAGCACGGCATCGTCGGCGGGGGGAACACCGCCGGGTGGCTGGTCCTCGGTGCGCTGCTGGTCACCGTCCCGCTCACGGCGGCCTACTGCATGCGGGCCTGGATGGTCCTGACCCACCGCACGCCCGAGGAGTGGATCGAGGAGCGGCAGGTGGAGCGGGAGTCCCACCACCCGCAGGACGTCGGCCTGGTCGAGATGTTCGACACCCGCACCTTCGTCCCCGACCCGGAGGAGGAGGCGATGGAGGAGCGCCACATCGACACCCCGGCGTGGTTGAGCGTGTCCGTCCTGAAGTGGCTGACCGTGGTCGGTGGGCTGGTCATCCTCACGCCCTTCGTGACCGTGGACTGGCACGTCAACCCGTGGCTGGTCGGCTGCTCGCTGCTGCTCATGGCCGGGGCGGCCTTCGGCGTGCGGGCGGTGTCCCCGCAGGCGGTGGAGAGCGACGCGATGCGGCGCGCCGGTGCGCGGGTGCGCTCGGCCTTCGACCGAGGGTGGGGCGCGGACACCGCCTACCTCGCGCTGGTCGCCCGCCCGGTGCTCGGGCTGGCCCGCTGGGTGGTCGCCCTCGACCGGGACGTCATCGACGCCTACGTGCGCGGGAGCGCCGCCGCCACCAAGGTGGCCGGGGCCCTCGGGGAGCAGACGCACCGGCGCCGCCCGTCCACCAACCTCGTCTGGGTGCTCGTCGGCGTCCTCGGCGTCGCGGCGGTGGGGGTGCGGCTCTGGTGATCCTGCTCGCCCTCACCCTCGCCGTGCCGGCCGTCGCCGGGACCGCACTGATCCTCGGCGACCGCGCCCCGGTCGCCGCCCGCCCGCTCACCGCCCAGCTCGTCGCGCTGGTCGCGTCGGTGGTGACGCTGGTGCTGACCGTGTGGGACGTCGTCCAGCAGCCGGTGGTCGACCAGCCGTGGGTCCCCACGCTCGGGCTGCGGTGGCACTTCGCCGTCGACGGGATCAGCGCCCCGCTCGTCCTCCTCACCGCCGGACTCGGCGTCGCCGTCGTCGCGCACGCCCGCCGGCACCTGCCGACCGGCGGCACCCCCGGCACCTTCTACGGCTGCCTGCTGCTCGTCGAGCTCGGCGCCCTCGGCACCTTCCTCACCCGTGACGCGGTGCTGTTCTTCATCGCCTTCGAGACCGTGCTGATCCCGATGTGGATCCTCATCAACCGGTTCGGCGACCCCAGGGACGCGGCGGCGCGGTCGGATGCGGCGGGCCGGTTCCTGCTCTACACCGTCCTCGGCTCGACGCTGATGCTCATCGGCATCCTCGCGCTGGTCAACGCCGCCGGCACCGCCGACCTCGACCGGCTCGCCGCCAGCGGTGGGGCGGGTCTGTCGCCCACCACGCAGGCGATCGTCGCCGCCATCCTGCTCGTCGGCCTGGGCATCAAGGTGCCCCTGTGGCCGGTCCACACCTGGCTGCCCCCGGCGCACACCATCGCCCCCACCGGCGGCTCGGTGCTGCTCGCGGCGGTCCTGCTCAAGATGGGCACCTACGGCATCGTCCGGCTCGTCGCGGCGCCGCTGCCGCACGGGCTCGGCGTCCTCGCGCCCTACCTCGGCGGCGCCGCCGTCATCGGGATCATCTGGGGAGGTCTGGCCTGCCTCGTCGAGCGCGACCTGAAGTGGCTCGTGGCCTACTCCTCCGTGGCGCACATGGGCTTCGTCGTGCTCGGCATCGCCAGCGGCACCGACACCGGCCTGCAGGCCGCGCTCTTCGCGAACATCGCGCACGGCGTCGTCTCGGCCCTGCTGTTCTTCGTCGTCGGCGGACTCAAGGAGCGGTGGGGCAGCGCCGACCTCGGCGTCGCCCGCGCCGCGTTGCGCGAGGTGTCCCCGCGGATGGGCCTGTCCCTGGTCATCGGGTTCGCCGCCGCCCTCGGGCTGCCCGGGCTGGTCACCTTCTGGGGGGAGTGGCTGGCGATGTATGCCGCGTGGTCACCCGCCGCCGACCGTCCCGTCGGGCTGTTCCACGCCTACGCCGTCGTCGCGGTGATCGGCACGGCGCTCGCGGCCGGCTACGCGCTGCGGGTGCTCCGCGTGGTGTGGGCCGGGGACCGGCTCGAGCCGGCGGTTCCCGACGTCAGCGGGGTGGAGCGCTGGGTGGTCGGGGTGCTCACGCTGACCGTGGCCGCGCTCGGGGTCTGGCCCCGGGCCGTGCTCGACAGCACCGCGCCCGTGGTGGCCGAGATCGTGCACCGTGCCGGCGTCTCCACACCTGCCGATCTCGGGAGTCTCCCGCCGATCTCGGGACTTCCCGCCCGGGAAGTCCCGAGATCGGCGGGAGACTCCCGAGACCCGCGAGGGGGTGCGGCATCGTGACCGGTCTGGTGTCGGTGGACCCGATGGTCCTGCTGCCGGTGCTGGCCCCCGTGATCGGGGCGTTCGCGCTGCTGCTGCTCGACGTCCTGCTGCCCCGACTGCGCTGGGTCCACTCGGCCATCGCCCTGCTCGCGCTGGCGGTCGGCACTGCCGCCACCGTCCCGGGTCTGGCGCAGCAGCCCGGTGACTCCCGGTCGACGCTGTGCCTGCCCGGCGGGGGAGGGCAGTGCCTCTACCAGGCCGGTGCCGTGGCCGCCGGGCTGCAGCTCGCGGCGCTCGTGACCGCCTTCGTCACCGTGCTGCTGGCCTGGCCGGAGCACCGGCGTACCGAGCGCGGCCACGAGGCGGTCGTGGTCAGCCTGCTGCTGGCCGCCACCGGGGGAGCCACCGCGATCGCCGCGGCCCACGACCTCGGCAGCTGGCTGGTCGCCCTCGAGCTGGCCACCCTCCCGACCGTCGCCCTCGTGGCGCTGCGCCGCGGCCGCCGGGCGGTCGACGGCGCGATGGCGCTGCTGACCACCTCGCTGACCTCCTTCGCGGTCCTCGCGATGGCCGCCGGCTGCTGGTACGCCGCCTCCGGCAGCCCCTTCCTCGACGCCTCCGCGGCGCTCGCCGCCGCGCAGGACCCGGCCCGGCGCGCGGTGCTCGTCCTCGCCGTGGTCCTCGTCGTCGGCGGCATCGGCTTCAAGCTCTCCCTCGCCCCGTTCCACGCCTGGACGCCGGAGGCCTACGTCGGCGCGCCGGTGTCGATCGCGACCTTCCTGGCCGCCACCTCCAAGGTGGCCGCGCTCGCCGCCCTGCTGGTGTTCCTCCACGCGGTCACCGCGCTCGGGGCGCCGGCGCTCACCGCGATCGCCATCGTGGCCGGGTTGTCGATGACCGTCGGCAACGTCATGGCGCTGCGGCAGGACGACGTCATCCGGCTGCTCGCCTGGTCCACGGTCGCCCAGGCCGGCTGGGTCGTGCTGCCCCTGGCCGCCGTGTCCTCGCTCGCGGTCCGGGCCGCCGGCGGCTACCTGCTCGCCTACCTCGTGGCCACGGTCCTCGCGTTCGCGGTCGTCGCCGCCCTGGGGCACGTGGGCGGGCTCGGGCACCTGCGCGAGCTCCGGGCATACCGCGGGTTGCTGCGGCGGCACCCGCTCATGGGGGCCGCGCTCGGCCTCGCGCTGCTGTCGCTCGCGGGGCTGCCGCCCGGCGTCCTCGGGCTGGTGGCCAAGGTGGTTGCGCTGCGGCCGGTGGTGGCCGGGCAGCTGTGGGTGCTCGCGGTGGTCGCCGCGGTGAACGCCGTGATCGGGGTCGCGGTCTACCTGCGGTGGCTCCGGGTCGTGCTGCAGCGGCCGGACCCCGACCCGGCGGTCGTCGGTGCGCCCTTGGCCGCTTGGCGCGACTGGCACCCGGCCCACCTCGTCGCGGTGGTGCTGGCGTTCGTGACCCTGGTCGTCACCAGCCTCGCGCCCCAGCTGGTCTTCGGCCTCGTCTCCTGAGGCCCTCGGGTGAGCCGTGTCCGGTCGCACGGGGCGTGGGCCAGACGCGGGCGTGCGCGATGCCCGGCGGCCGCCTCTCGCGCCGGAACACCGCGCTGACCTGCGGCGTTCACTGGACATGCACAAGCACTTCAACGGCCTGAAGACCGCTGCCCTCCTCGGCGGGATCTTCGGACTGCTGCTCGTGATCGGCGCGGTGGTGGCAGGAGGCCGCTACATCTGGCTGTTCGCGCTGTTCGGCGTCGGCATGACCGCCTGGGGCTACTGGAACAGCGACAAGATCGCGATCAAGGCGATGCACGCCTACCCGGTGAGCGAGGCCCAGGCGCCGGCGATGTACCGCATCGTGCGCGAGCTCTCGACCAAGGCCGGCAAGCCGATGCCGCGGCTCTACGTGTCGCCGACCCAGGCGCCGAACGCCTTCGCCACCGGGCGCAACCCCGAGCACGCGGCCGTCTGCGCCACCGAGGGGATCCTGGGGCTGCTCGACGAGCGGGAGCTGCGCGGGGTGCTCGGGCACGAGCTCATGCACGTCTACAACCGCGACATCCTCACCTCGTCCGTGGCGGCCGCGATCGCCGGGGTGATCACCAGCGTCGCGCACATGCTCATGTGGTTCGGCATGTTCGGCGGCTTCGGCGGGGGCAGCGACGACGACCGCCCCAACCCGATCGCGATGTTGGCGATGGCGCTGCTCGCGCCGTTGGCCGCGACGCTGATCCAGATGGCCATCAGCCGGACCCGCGAGTACGACGCCGACGAGGACGGCTCCACGC
Source organism: Segeticoccus sp. (assembly GCF_035708005.1). Lineage (NCBI taxonomy): Bacteria > Bacillati > Actinomycetota > Actinomycetes > Micrococcales > Intrasporangiaceae > Segeticoccus > Segeticoccus sp. Next base: position 18,266 of record NZ_DASSTI010000053.1, read on the forward strand.
TCACCGGTGACCCGCTGGCGCTCGCGTCAGCGCTGCGCAAGCTCGAGCAGGGCATCGCCCGTGCGCCGCTGGCGCCCACGCCCGCCCTGCAGAACGCCAGCCACATGATGATCGCCAATCCCTTCCGGGCCCAGGACGTCTCGAAGCTGTTCTCCACCCACCCGCCGACCGCCGAGCGGATTGCGCGGCTGGAGGAGATGGCCACGGGCTACCGCGGCTACTGAGCGCCGGACCCCTTTGGGGGTACCTCCCGCTCGCGGGGGATTGCTGGTGGTTGGCGGTCCCCGAGTCCCCCACCACCAGCAACTTCCGTTCCGGGTGAGCCTTCGCCGTCCCCGCCGCGTCTGACAGGGTGTCCGCATGGCGAACCTGACGCGCGCGGAGGCCGAGGCGAGGGCCGCACTCATCGCTGTGACGGCATACGAGGTCGACCTCGACCTGGACCGGGACGAGACGACCTTCGAGTCGACCAGCCGGGTGCGGTTCACGTGCACCCGGCCGGGGGCCGCGACCTTCCTGGACGTTGCGGCACAGCAGGTGCACGAGATCGCGCTCAACGGCAGGTCGGTCGACCCCGCCACCGTCGCCGACAACCGGGTCGAGCTGGCCGACCTCGACGAGGACAACGAGGTCGTCGTGCGGGCGACCATGCGGTTCAGCCGGGACGGGCAGGGGCTGCACCGGGCGGTGGACTCCGCCGACGGCAGGGCCTACGTCTACGGCCACGTGTTCCTCGACGCGGCGCCGCGGGTGTTCGCCTGCTTCGACCAGCCCGACCTCAAGGCGCCCTTCGACGTCACCGTCACGGCGCCGGCCGACTGGGTCGTGCTCGGCAACGGCGCCGCGCAGCAGGTCGAGCCCGGGCGCTGGCGGCTGGCGACCACGAAGCCGCTCGCGACCTACTTCGTCACCGTCTGCGCCGGGCCCTACGTCAGCGTGCGCGACGAGCACGACGGCATCCCGCTCGGCATCCATGCGCGTGCCTCGCTGCGGGGCCCACTGGAGCGGCAGGCTCCACAGATGCTCGAGGTCACCAAGGCGTCGTTCGACTACTACCACCGGCTCTTCGGCATCCGGTACCCGTTCGGCGAGTACCACCAGGTCTTCGTCCCCGAGTTCAACGCCGGCGCGATGGAGAACCCAGGCTGCGTCGTCCTGCGCGACCAGTACGTCTTCCGCGGTGCCGCCACCTACGACGAGGTCCTCACTCGCTCCAACACCATCGCCCACGAGATGGCCCACATGTGGTTCGGCGACCTCGTGACGATGCAGTGGTGGGACGACCTGTGGCTCAACGAGTCGTTCGCCGAGTACATGTCGCACCGCACGCTCGTGGACGCCACCGAGTTCACCGACGCCTGGGTGGACAGCGCGATGGCCCGCAAGACATGGGGTTACGCCGCAGAGCGTATGCCGTCGACGCACCCGGTTGCCGGCTCTCCCGCTCCGGACGCGGCCAGTGCGCTGCAGAACTTCGACGGGATCTCCTACGCCAAGGGCGCGGCCGTGCTGCGGCAGCTCATCGCGTGGATCGGGGACGAGGCGTTCATCGCGGGCGTCTCGGACTACCTGCGGCGGCACGAGTTCGGCAACGCCGCCCTCGCCGACTTCCTCGCCGCGATGGAGCGGGCCAGCGGGGAGGACCTCACCGACTGGTCCCGGGCGTGGCTCGGCACGGCCGGGCGGGACGCGCTGCACCTCGCCGTGGAGGAGTCCGACGGGCAGGTGCTCCGGGCGGTGGCCCACCGGGCCACCCCGCCGCAGTTCCCCGCGGCCCGTCCGCACGCGCTGGACGTGGCCGGTTTCAGTGGCGGGCGGGAGGTGTACCGACGGCCGGTCACCCTCGACGACGCCGAGACCGAGGTGGCCGAGCTCGCCGGCGCCCCTGCGGCCCGGATCGTCGTGCCCAACGCCTCGGACCTGAGCTGGGCCGACGTGAAGCTCTCCGCGGTGACGCTCGCGGCGCTGCCCGAGGAGCTCGCCCTGGTCCCCGACGTCGGGGCCCGGGCCGTGGTCTGGAATGCGGTGTTCGACGGGGTCGCCCAGGCCGAGATCGACCCGCGCGAGGCGGTGCGGCTGTTCGGTGCCGCCTGGCCGCGGGAGGCCAACTCCTCGATCCTCACCCGGGTCTCGGACTACGCCGCACACGTGCTGGTGAACGTGCTGCCGCCGCCGGAGCAGGAGGGTGCGCGGCAGGTGCTGGCCCGGTCCGCCCGTGAGCTGCTCGACCGGGCTGACCCCGGCTCCACCCAGGCGCTCGTCGCCACACGGCTGCTCGCCGCGACCAGCGACGACGAGAACCTGCTGTCCGGCTGGGCCGCCGGTCGCGACCTTCCGGAGGGGCTCGCCGGCGACAACGACTTCCGGTGGATCGCGGTGCGGACCCTGGCTTTCCGCGGGCTCATCGACGCGGCCGGCATCGACGAGGTGCTGGCGCAGGACCGCACCATGACCGGCAACCTCGGGGCGCTGCGGGCGAAGGCCGCCCGCCCCACCGCGGAGGCCAAGGCATGGGCCTGGGAGGAACTCACTGGCGAGCACGGCCGGTCGAACTACGAGATGAACGCGCTCGCGGCCGGATTCTGGCGAGCCCGGGACCTCGAGGTGGTCCGGCCCTACGTTGCGCGCTACTTCACCGACGTGCCGGCGATGCAGGGGCGGGTCGGTGAGGACGCGCTGGAGCGGGTCGCCACGGCGGCCTACCCGTCGCCGATCGTGGAGCAGGCGACGGTCGACGCCACGGAGGAGGCGTTGCGCCGCGGCGACCTCGGCCCGTCGGTGCGCCGCTCGATGGTGGACGAGGAGGCGCTGCTGCGCGAGGCGCTCCGGTCCCGCGAGCGCTTCTCGGGGGTCGAGAACCTTGCCGATCTAGGGGCTTTCCCGCCGATCTCGGGAGAAATCTCCCGAGATCGGCGGGGAAGCCCCCTAGATCTGGGGGAGAGTCCCTAGATCAGAGGGTCAGACGAGCTCCTCGGCGAGGGCGGCGCCGGCGGCGCCCAGGAGTGGCACGGCCCGTTCCACGACCTCCTCGGTCATCCGCGTGGCCGGGCCCGAGACGGACAGGGCGAGCCGACTGTTGGCGCCCGGGACCGCCACGGCGACACAGCGCACACCGAGCTCCTGCTCGCCCTCGTCCATGGCGTAGCCGTGCTCGTCGGCCCAGACCAGGGCCTTGGCGAACTCGTCGGGGTCGGTGATGGTGTTCTCGGTGTTCTTGGGCATCCCGGTCCGCTCGAGGATCTCGCGGACCTGCTCCGGCGGCATGTGCGCCATGATCGCCTTGCCCACGGCGGTGCAGTGCGGCAGCACGCGGCGGCCGACCTCGGTGAACATGCGCATCGAGCGGCGCGACTGGGCCTGGGCGACGTAGACGATCTGGTCGCCGTCGAGCATGGCCAGGTTGGCCGACTCGCCGAGGTCGTTGACCAGGCTCTCGAGGTGCGGACGGGCGAAGACGGTCAGCATGCCGGACGCGCGCTCCCCGAGCCGGATGAGGCGCGGGCCGAGCGCGTACTGCCGGGTCGCGTCCTGCCAGAGGTAGCCCAGGTCGACCAGCGTGCGCACCAGCCGGTGGATGGTGGGCAGCGGCAGACCGGACTCGGCCGCCAGCTGGGACAGACCCATCTTGCCGCCGTGCTCGGCCATCGTCTCCAGGAGTGTGAAGGCACGTTCGACCGACTGGACGCCGCCCGACCGTCGGTCGGGGCTGCTCTGCTGCGGGGACATCCCTGACTCCTTCACAAAACTTCCGTGAACCGAAAGAGTAATACCACGGAGCGACCGCGCGGAGAGTCCGCGAGGGGTTGATCTTCCATAGGACAGATAATAGTCTCCGCCATGCGAAAATAGTCTCCTGAGAGGTCGGCCGATGCCCACACCGAGCCCCGGATACGCCATCACCGTCCGTTGCGACGCGCCCTCGTCGGCCACCGCGACGAGCGGCCTCGTCGCCGCCGTCAGCTCGGCCGGAGGCGCCGTCACCGCGCTGGACGTCGTGGAGTCCCACGCCGACCGCCTGGTCGTGGACGTCACCTGCGACGCCTCCGACGCGGGGCACGCCGACACCATCCGGCAGGCACTGGCCGACGTGCCCGGCGTGGCCGTGCGCAAGGTGAGCGACCGGACCTTCCTGCTGCACCTGGGCGGCAAGCTCTCCGTGACCCCCAAGGTGCCGATGAAGCACCGCGACGACCTCTCTCGCGCCTACACCCCCGGCGTCGCCCGGGTCTGCCTGGCCATCGCCGAGCACCCCGAGGACGTCCGCCGGCTCACCATCAAGCGCAACACCGTCGCGGTGGTCACCGACGGCTCCGCCGTGCTCGGACTCGGCAACATCGGCGCCGCCGCCGCGCTGCCGGTGATGGAGGGCAAGGCCGCGCTGTTCAAGCAGTTCGCCGACGTCGACGCCTGGCCGGTCTGCCTCGACACCCAGGACACCGAGAAGATCATCGAGATCGTCAAGGCGCTGGCGCCGGTCTACGGTGGCATCAACCTGGAGGACATCGCAGCTCCGCGCTGCTTCGAGATCGAGCGACGGCTGCAGGAGGAGCTCGACATCCCGGTCTTCCACGACGACCAGCACGGCACCGCCATCGTCGTGCTCGCTGCCCTCACCAACGCGCTCCGCGTCGTGGGCAAGAAGATGGCGGACATCCGTGTGGTGGTCAGTGGCGTGGGTGCTGCCGGGCACGCCATCATCGAGCTGTTGCAGGCCGAGGGTGTCAACCAGATCGTCGCCTGCGACCGCAAGGGCGCCGTGCACCGCGGCCGGGAGGGCATGGACCCCGACCGCCAGTGGATCGCCGACCACACGAACGCGCAGGACGAGACCGGCTCGTTGGCGGAGGTCCTGGCCGGCGCCGACGTCTTCATCGGGGTCTCCGGGCCGAACCTGCTGACCGGGGACGACATCGCCACCATGGCCAAGGACGCGATCGTCTTCGCCCTCGCCAACCCCGACCCGGAGGTCGACCCGGTGGCGGCGGGCGAGCACGCCGCCGTCGTGGCGACCGGCCGCTCGGACTACCCGAACCAGATCAACAACGTGCTCTGCTTCCCCGGCGTCTTCCGCGGCGCGCTCGACGCCCGGGCGCGGAGCATCACCGAGGGCATGAAGATGGCGGCCGCGCGCGCGATCGCCGCGATCGTCGGCGACGACGAGCTGCGCGAGGAGTACATCATCCCCTCGGTCTTCAACCGCGACGTGGCCGACGCCGTCGCCGCCGCGGTCGCGAGCAGCGCGCAGGCCGAGGGCACGGCGTCCGCGGGCGACGAGCTGGGCTTCGCCGCCGCCGACGCCGAGCGCCTGCGGAGCTGATAGGTCCGCAAAGACCGGCTTGAGGGCGACCCTTCTCGGGCGGTGTCGGGGAGGGTCTTTCTCTTTTGTGTCTTTGATCGAGGGAGGCTTCCTTGGACCTGTTGCGTCGAGAGGTGCCGGCTAGTTCTCTTGTTGTCGCGGTCGATCCGGGCAAGGCGTTCAATCGCGTGTGGTTGACGACCGGCGAGCGTGGCTTGATCGGCGAGCCGGTGACGCTGCCGGTGCTGCGCGAGGGCGTCGAGGAGCTCGCGCGGCTCATCGATCGTGCCGGCGTCGAGGGTCGGCCGGTGATCGGGATCGAGGCGACCGGCGCGTTGCATCGGGCATGGGCCGCGGAGATCGAGCGGCGCTGGCCGGGGTCGCTACGACTCTTCGCACCGTCGGAGACCACCGCGGCCCGCGGTCAGTTGGGCACGCGGCGGTTCAAGACCGACGACCGTGACTGCGCGGCGCTGGTCTGGCTGTTGCGCCAGGGCGCGGGTCGCCCGGCCGAGCCCGACGGCGTCGCGGCGATGCTTGGGGTCGTTCGTCATCGCGCGCAGCTCGTCGATGCGCGCAAGACGCTCCAGCAGCGCCTCCACGATCAGCTCAACGCGCTGTGTCCGGGGCTCTCGGCGCCTCCAGGCCATGGCCGAGCGCTCAAACTCGAGACGCCGACCGGTCAGGCGGTGCTGGCCTGCGCCGCAGCGTTCGCCGGTCGGGCACCCAGCGCACGCTCGCTGCGAGCCAGGGCGCCCGGCCGGATGACCGCGGCGACGGCCGAGTTTTGGTCCTCGCGCTGGAAGCGGCTGCTCGACCCACCCGCCGACGCCCGGCTGCGCGCCGAGCGACTGGCCCGCGATCTGCGTCGCTGGCAGCAGCTGCAGGCCGACATCGCGCTGAGCGAGCGCCAACTCGAGCAGCTGCTCGCAGCGACCGCCGGCCAGGTCCTGACGACCCTGCCGGGCGTCGCGACCGTCCGGGCCTGCGAGTTCAGCGCCTACACCCTGCCGATCGAGCGCTGGCCAACGCCCGAGCACCTCTACTCAGCAACCGGTCTGGCCACCGCGACCTACCAGTCCTCGACGATCACCCGCCGCGGACGGATCAGCCGCCAAGGCCTGCCCGAACATCGCAACGCCCTCATGGGCATCGCCTGGGGCCTATCGCTCAACGCGCCCGCCTTCCGCGCCCGCGACGCCGAATACCGCGCCCGCGGCTTCCGGCCCATCCAGGCCCGCGTCGCGCTGGCCCGCCACGCCTGCCGGCTCTGCTGGCGACTGCTTCACACCCAACAGCCCTACGACGATCAGCGTTACGCTCGCACCAGGCGGCGCGGGCGGTGACGGCGCCATTAGCTATGCCGCACGACGGCGCAACCTAGCTTGCCGCCCGCCCGCGCAGCCGCTTCCTAACGGCGCACACGAAAGCCTGCCGCACGACGGCGCCTAATCAGCCTGCCGACCCCAAGCGGCCGCCCGGACGCCCACACGCCGATCCCCGCAAACACCGCGATCACCGGTCGCGCCGATAACCCACGGCCACCACCGCCCTTGACCGCCGACGCGAAAGCTAGACCGCCGCGGGCAGCGCCAGCAGGCGCCGCGCGTTGCCCTCGTAGATCGCCTGGCGGTCGTCGTCGGAGATGTCGATCTCCTCGATGTTCGCGATCGTCGCCCGGATGTAGCCCGGCCCCTTCTCGGGGTCGAACGGCGAGTCGGAGGCGAACAGGACGTGGTCGACGCCGTAGAAGTCGATCACGCAGTCGAGCGCGTGCGGCGCGTCCATCATCGCCGTGTCGACGTAGAACTTCTTGAAGTAGTCGTACGGGCGGCCCTTGATCGACGTCTCGACGTCGGCGCGCTGGTCCTCGGGGGTGCGCGCGCCGAGCTGGTCCATGCCGCCGCCGATGCGGCCGGCGAAGTGCGGCGTCATCCCGCCGCCGTGGTGGGTGAGGATCTTGAGGTCGGGGTGGCGGTCGAAGACTCCGTCGAAGACGATCCGCGACATGAACG
>NZ_DASSTI010000054.1:0-84973 GCF_035708005.1 Segeticoccus sp.
AACACGGTCGGCGGCTGCGCACCGGAGACGCCGTAGCGTCCGCCGAGCACGAAGAAGGGCACGCCCTGGATCCCGATCTGCCGTGCCTGCGCGATGTCCTCCTGGACAGCAGGAAGGTACTGCTCGCTCTCGAGCGCCGTCCGGATCTCGTCGGCGTCCAGGCCGGCGTCCGTGCCGACGGCAGTGAGCACCGCCAGGTCACCGATGTCCTGTCCGTGCTCGAAGTGGGCAGAGAGCAGCGCGTCCTTGACGCGGTCGGCGACGCCGTGCTCCTTGGCGAGGTGGAGCAGCTGGTGGGCACGGATGCTGTTGGCGACCACGAGGTTGTCGTAGTCGAACTCCAGCCCTTCGCCGAGCGCCTGCTCGGAGACGTAGCCGATCATCTGGCGGACCTGCTCGACCGGCATACCCTTGCGGCTGCTGAGGTACTCGACCTCGCTGCCGTCGAAGTGCTCGGGAAGCGTGGGATCGAGCTGGTAGCTGTGCCAGGTCACCGTGACCTCGTCGCGGTGGGGGAAGTCGGCGAGCGCCTTCTCGAAGCGGCGCTTGCCGATGTAGCACCACGGGCACGCGATGTCGGACCAGATGTCAACGTTCACACTGTGGGCAACGGCGCGGACCCACCATTGCTTCCCGTGCTTCGGTCGTCGGACCGGACCAGCGATGAGATCCGGTGACACGACCGGTCAGCACCGGCAGACTCGTCACCGAGGACGAGGTCGTACCCGGCCACGAAGGGACCGTCATGTCACTCATCACCTGCCTCTGGTTCGACGGCGAGGCCGAGGAGGCCGCGCAGTTCTACACGAGCGTCTTCCCGGACTCCCGCATCACGGGCGTCACCCACAACACCGACGCCGCTCCGGGCGAGAACGGCGCCGTGCTGACCGTCGAGTTCGAGGTGAACGGCCAGCAGTTCGTCGGGCTGAACGGTGGCCCGGCCTTCTCCTTCAGTGAGGCGATCTCCTTCCAGGTCATGTGCAAGGACCAGGCGGAGGTGGACCGCTACTGGGCGATCCTGTCCGAGGGCGGCCAGGAGGGGCCCTGCGGCTGGTTGAAGGACCGCTACGGCCTGTCCTGGCAGGTCGTGCCCGCGGTGCTCCCGCAGCTGCTCAACGATCCGGACCGGGGCCGGGCGGACCGGGCGATGAAGGCCATGATGGGCATGGGCAAGCTCGACATCGCCGGCATCGCAGCGGCGGCCGACGGCGAGCCGGCGCCCGCCCTCTGACGTGCGCCACCATCCTCACGACAGCAGGGCGAGGGCCTCGTCGCACCAGCGCACCAGGTGCTGCAGCGCAAGGCCGCGCTGCTGGTAGAGCCGGTCTGGATCGGCACGCTCGTGGTAGGCCCGCTGCTCCGGCTCGGAGGCCTGCCCCAGCATCAGGGGGAGCAGCCAGGCGTACTTCACCGCGGAGGCCGTGACGCCGAGGCGCACGTCCCGCTCGTCCCCGGACCAGCCTGCCGAGCGCAGGCCGTGCAGGTATGCCGTGAAGCACACCTCGTCGAGCTCGGCGATCCGCTCGGCCGGCCAGAACAGGTCCAGGGTCGCGTCGGGCACGTGGTTGCCCACGTCCTCACCGACCGCCCCGTCGCCGACGTAACCCCAGTCGATGAGGGCGCAGCTGCCCCCCGGCCGGCGGAACTCGTTGCTGACCCACAGGTCGAGGTGGCACAGGGCCCTCGGGAGCCGCTCCATCACCTCGAGCAGGTGAGCGCGGTGGGCCAGGAGCCGCTGCCACCCGTCGCGGAGACCGGCCGGCCAGTGGTTGCGGACGAGTGGCTGCTCCCACGCGGCGTCGTCGTCGACGAGGGCCCACGGCGCGGGTCGAGTGGTGGAGTAGGCCCGCAGGAAGCCCCGGGACATCCACGGTTGCCACGCCGGCTGCCCGGCCGCGTGCCAGCGGCCGAGGCCAGTGACCAGGGCCGCGTGGTCGTCGATCGAGAACGCCGTGCCCGGGGTTCCCCGGAGGTCCTCCAGGCAGAGGGTGGCGCCACGGTCGTCCTCATCGAGGGAGAGGACCACCGGCAGGCCGAGGCCGGCGGCCTCCAGGCCGGCCCGTAGCGCCGGGGTGCGGTAGGCGAGCACCTCCCGGCGCCAGTAGTTCCAGTGTGCGGGGTCGCCTGCCGCGGCCCAGGGCACCTGCGGGTCGGCGAGCCCCTCGGCTCGGCGCAGGCGCTTGACCACGCTCGTCGCGCCGGAGGCGTCGGTGCGGCGCTCCACCGACGCGGTGACCTCGTTGAGCGGGTTGTGCCGCAGCACCTCCCGTCGCACGACCCCGAACGTCACGGCACCGATGATGACGCATCGGGCGGTGCGCAGATGCGAGGAGGGCCGGGCGGTTGCCCGGCCCTCCTCGCGTCAGCGTCGCGGCTCAGCGGATGGGGCTGTGGTCCCGAGACGCCAGGAAGCTCGGTCGCGGAGCGCTGGCGGCGAACGGTTCCACGCAGGCGTTCTCCACCGAGTTGTACACGACGAACAGGTTCGAACGCGGGAAGGGCGTCACGTTGCCGTTCGACGCGTGCATGCAGTTGGAGTCGAACATGGTGGCGCCGCCAGCGGAACCGGTCAGGACGTCGATGCCGTACCGGTCCGCGAAGTCGGTGAGGATCTTCGGGTCGGGAGTCCCGGCTCCCTGCATCACCAGCGACTCCTTGTAGTTGTCGTCCGGGGTGGCCCCGACGCACGAGACGTACTCCCGGTGCGAGCCCGGCATGATCATCAGCGGCCCGTTGAAGGTGTAGTTCTCGGTGAGGGAGACCGAGATGCTGACCGCGCGTGGGGCCGGCATACCGTCCTCGGCGTGCCAGGTCTCGAAGTCGGAGTGCCAGGAGAAGTCCTTGCCGACGAATCCCGGCTTGAAGTTGACCCGGCTCTGGTGGATGGAGACGTCCGAGCCGAGCACCTGTCGGGCACGGTCCACCAGGCGCGGATCGTGCGTGATGCTGCGGAACAGCTCATTCGTGCGGTGCACCTCGAAGACCGAGCGCAACTCGTGGGACGTGGCCTCGACGACGGTGCGCTCGTCGGCCAGGACCTCCCGGTCCTGGCCGAGACGCGACAGCTCGGCTCGCATGGCCTCCACCTCGTCCGGCGTCACGAGGTCCGGGACCTGCACGTAACCCTTCTGGTCCACGCTGGCCAGCCCGTCGGAGCCGAGCGGGCCGTCCGCCGCTCCGCCGAACACGACCGGCCCCTGGCGGCTGATGACGTCGGGTTCGCTGGCGACTCGGGTCGGGTAGGGGTCCGTGGATGGCATGCTGAATTCGACCTCCGTATTGCGTGAGATGGACGACCGGTCAGGTCTCAGGCCGAGACCTGGTCGTCCTCGGTGATCAGGGGATAGACCCCGTTCTCGTCGTGCACTTCCCGGCCGGTCACCGGCGGGTTGAACACGCAGGCGGTGTGAATGTCCTCGTCGGCGATGACCGTGTGCTGGTCGTGTCCGTCGAGCAGGTACATGGTGCCGGGCCGCAGCTCGTGGCGTTCCCCGGTCTCCCGGTTCACCAACGTGCCGCTGCCTTGGTAGACGTAGACGCACTCGACGTGGTTCGCGTACCACATCTCGGTCTCGGTGCCGGCACGCAGCACCGTGTCGTGGAAGGAGAAGCCGACGCCGTCCTTCGCCAGAACGAACCGGCGGCTGCGCCAGTTGCCGTGCTGGACGTCGTTGTCCGTGTCGTTCAGGTCCTCGAGGTGGATGACCTTCATGGGTTCCTTTCGGTTCTGTGGGGGATCAGCGGGTGGTTCGGCGCTGGGACGGTGTCAGGCGGCTCGTGGCAGGACGGCGCGTCCGGAGTCGATGAGGATGTCGAGCCCGCGCTCGAGCTCCTCCTCCGTCACTGTCAGCGGCGGCATCACCTTGAGCACCTCGCTGTCTGGGCCCGACGTCTCGACCAGCAGGCCGCGCTGGAAGGCGGCCGCGGCCAGCTTCTCGGCCACCTCGGTGTCCGGGAAGTGCACGCCGGCGAGCAGTCCCCGTCCCCGGTAGGAGGCGCCGGGGGACAGCGCCGCCAGTCGCTCGAGACCGCCCTGCAGCTGTGCCCCCCGCTGGGCAGCTGCTTGCGCCAGTGCGTCGTCCTGCCAGAACTCGCGCAGGGCGGCCGTGGCCGTGACGAAGGCCGGGTTGAAGCCACGGAAGGTGCCGTTGTGCTCGCCCGGCTCCCACAGGTCGAGCTCAGGGCGCAGCAGCGTGGCGGCGAAAGGAAGTCCCAAGCCGGACAGCGACTTCGACAGGCAGATGATGTCCGGGGTGATCCCGGCGGGCTCGAACGAGAAGAACGTCCCCGTGCGGCCGCAACCGGCCTGGACGTCGTCGACGATCAGCTTGACGTCGAAGCGGCGGCACAGGTCGGCGAGGGCGCGGAGCCACTCCATGCGAGCTGCCTTCAGGCCGCCCTCGCCCTGCACGGTCTCGACGATCACCGCGGCGGGAAGAGACAGGCCGGAGCCGCTGTCCTCCCAGACGCGCTCCAACCACAGGAAGTCGGGGGTGCCACCGTCGAAGTAGTCGTCGTACGGTGCCGGCGTGGCGTGGTAGAGCGGGGTCCCGGCACCCGCACGCTTCATCGAGTTTCCCGTCACGGCAAGGGAACCGAGCGTCATACCGTGGAAGGCGTTCGTGAACGAGACGATGTCCGTGCGGCCGGTCACCTTGCGCGCGATCTTCAACGCGGTCTCCACGGCGTTCGTCCCGGTCGGCCCGGGGAACTGGACCCGGTGGTCCAGGCCCCGTGGCTGCAGGATCGTCTCCTCGAAGGTCTCCAGGAACTCACGCTTGGCGACCGAGTACATGTCGAGCGAGTGGATGACGCCGTCACCGGCGAGGTAGTCCTGCAAGGCCTGCTTGAGTGCCGGGTGGTTGTGCCCGTAGTTGAGGGCACCGGCGCCGGAGAAGAAGTCCAGGTAGCGGGTGCCGTCCTCGGCGACCTGCTCGGCGCCGCGTGCCTGGTCGAAAACGGTCGGCCAGTTGCGGCAGTAGCTGCGGACAACGGACTCACGGCGGTCGAACACCGCTGTATTCATGTCTCTCCTTGTGGGCGGACGGGATGAACCCGTGCCCTGTCGTCAGTGAGCGTGGTTCAGGGGCGCGATGCGGTGCAGGAACTCGGGCTTCCACGGGTCTTCGTCCGGGAACTGGTCGGCCTCGAAGAGGGGGTCGACCGTGTGCTCTGCCCCGTGGCGCCGGGCCAGTCCCGCGAACAGGCTGCGGGAGGCCGGGTTGTCGTCGGTGATCGTGGTCTCCAGCGTGGTCGCGTCGGTCCGCTCCACGAGGTGCTCCAGGAGTCGGGAGGCGACGCCGCGCCCGCGCAGCCGTTCGTCGACGGCGACCTGCCAGACCATGAGCGTCTGCGGCGAGTTCGGGCGACGGAAGCCGGTGACGAAGCCGGCCACCTCGCCGTCGACGTCGGCCACCACGGAAGTGTCGGCGAAGTCGCGGGCCCACAGCAGGTAGGCATAGGGGGGGTTCAGGTCCAGCCGGACGGAATCTCTGGCGACCCGCCACATGCCGGCTCCGTCGCCGACGGCGGGCTGCCGGAGGACCGGCTCGGATTGGGTGGTGGCCTCGGGCAGGGTGTTCTGTCGTGGAGAGGTCATCCCGGCCGACCGTAGCGAGGTTTCGCAGGAAGCCCAAGTTTCGTGCATCAGATCACATCCTTCGTCGCGTCACATTCCCTTGCGATGAGCACGGTTGTGGGAAGCACGAATTCGCTCAGCGGCCGGTTCCTGCGTAGACGACGGCCTCCGCCTCGGTGTCCAGGCCGAAGGCGCGGTGTGCCGCGCGAGTCGCCTCCTCCAGCTGGCCACCCTCGACCACGACGGAGACGCGGATCTCGGAGGTCGAGATGAGGTGCACGGTGACGCCGGCCTCGCTCAGCGCGTGGAACAGCTCGGCGGACACCTCGGCGTTGGAGCGCATGCCGGCGCCCACGACGCTGAGCTTGCCCACCTCGTCGGTGAACGTCACATCGGAGAAGCCGAGCTGGGCCTGGGCCTCCCGCAGGGCCGCCACGGCCTTGCGGCCGTCATCGAGCGGCAGCGCGAACGAGAAGTCGATGTGTCCGGTGTCCACGGCGGTGTGGGTCTGGCCGATCATGTCGACGGTGGAGACCGCCTTGCTCAGCACCGAGAAGATGGTGGCGGCCCGTCCCGCCACGTCCGGCACGTTGACGACCGTGATCTTGCACAGGTCGTCGCTGTGCGTGACTCCGCGAATGACGGGTTCTTCCACCAGGCTCTCCTCGTGTTCGGTTCGTGCGTACTCGGGAATGGCCGCGAGGTCGTCGATCACCCAGGTGCCGGGCCGGTCCGCGAAGCTGGACCGCACGTGCAGCGGAACGCCGAAGCGCCGGGCGAACTCGACCGAGCGCAGGTGCAGGATCTTCGCGCCGTGGGCTGCGAGTTCCAGCGCCTCCTGCGTGGACAGCACCGGCATCTGCTGGGCGCTGGGCACCACCCGAGGATCGGCTGAGTACAGGCCGTCGACGTCGGTGTTGATCTCGCAGACGTCGGCGTCGACGGCCGCGGCGACGGCGACTGCCGTGGTGTCCGAGCCGCCACGGCCCAAGGTCGTGATGTCCTCCTCGGCAGAGGCGCCCTGGAAGCCCGCGATGATCGGGATCCTGCCTGCCTCGAGCGCGGCGCGGATCCGCTTCGGTTCGATGCCGGTGATCTTGGCCTTCCCGAAGTCGTGCGTGGTGCGCAGGCCAGCTTGTACGCCGGTGAGCGACACGGCCGGGCGGCCGAGTTCGCGCACCGCCATGGCGAGCAGGGACATCGAGATGCGCTCACCGGAGGTGAGCAGCATGTCGAGCTCGCGCGGGTCGGGCCGTTGGCTGATGTCGGTGGTCAGGTCGAGCAGGTCATCGGTCGTGTCACCCATCGCCGAGACGACGACAACCACGTCGTGCCCGGCCTCCCGGGTCCGAACGATGCGGCGAGCCACCCGTTTCAGGCTGGCGGAGTCCGCGACCGATGACCCTCCGTACTTCTGGACGACCAAAGCCATTCAGGCTTGCTCCTCGAGAGGTGTCGGGGGTCGGAACGGTCCAACACCCTAACGCGGATGCGAATCGGCGCTTGTTCTCGGCAGGTTCGTGATGGGGAATCAGGGTATCCACACCTTGAGCGAGCGGTTCCCTTGCTGCGTCGTGGAATTCGTGTGCCACTTACTCGAATCACGAGGGGCAGCAACTAGTTTCGGGGAGATCTCCAAGCCACGTCCGCGGGGCCGGAGGGGCCTTCAGCGAGGGGAAGGTCACAATCCTGTCTCGATGGTCCAAGATGGGTCTCGTGTGGCAGCTCCTGGTGGCGACAGCGCTGGCCGTGGCCTCAGGTGCGTTCGCCCAGTCGGTGACCGGCTTCGGCTTCTCGATGGTCGCGATCCCGCTGGTCAGCTTCGTGCTGGGACCGGCGGAGGCGGTCGTCGTGGTCACCGTCGTCGCGTGCCTGCTCACCATCGGGGCGAGCTGGCGCCACCGGGAGGACGTGCAGTGGCCGGTCGCCTCGCGGATGGTGCTGGCCGGTGTGGTCGGGATGCCGCTGGGGCTGGCGGCGCTGACGCTCGTGGACGAACGGCGCCTGGCCATGGGGATCGCTGTCGTGATCGCGGCCTTCGCGGTGCTGACCTTCGTCGGGTTCTCGCTGAAGCGGTCGACGGCCTCCACGGTCGGTGCGGGCCTGACCAGCGGCGCCTTCCTCACGTCGGCCGGTGTCAACGGCCCGCCGCTGGTCGCGGCGCTGCAGGCCATGGGGTTCAGCCCCCGCCAGATGCGGGCCACGTTGCAGGCCACCTTCGCTGTCCAGGACGTGCTCGCCGTGGCCGGGTTCGCCGCGGTGGGGCACGTCGAGGGCCGGACCTGGCTGCTCGCGGCCGTCGGCGTGCCGGGCCTGGTGGTGGGCTGGCTGCTGGGGGAGAAGGTGTTCGACCGGGTCGACCGGCGGACCTTCCGCGGGCTCGTCCTTGTGGTGCTGCTCGTCAGCGCCGTGCTGCTGTTCCTGAACGGGCTCCGGGGCTGACCGCGGTTCGGGCCAGCTCGGCGAAGCGGTGGGCCAGCGGCGCCCAGTCCCGCCGGAGGCGGTCCTCAGCGGCCTCGATCTGGTCAGCGATCGCCTCCACGTCGATGCCGTCCTCGCGTGGGGCCTCCGCGGAGGGCTTGGCGGTCGTCCACGTGCGGAACTGGGCCGGGGAGCACTCGGGGTGGAACTGCAGCCCCCAGGCGTGCTCGCCGAAGCGGGCGGCCTGGACGGTCCCGTCGGGAGAGGTCGCCAACCGGGTAGCGCCCTCGGGAAGCCGGGTCACCACGTCGCCGTTCCACATGATCGCGGGGCAGCCGTCCCCGACCACGCCGAGCAGCGGGTCCACGCGGCCGTCGTCGGTGAGTCGGACCGGGGTGAGCCCGGTCGCTTGGCCGTGGACGTTGCGCTCCACCGTGCCGCCCAGGGCCGCAGCCGCCAGCTGGTGGCCAAGACAGATGCCGAGGAACGGCCGGCCCTGCCGGATCGTGTGGGCGATGAGCTCGCGGGTCGGGGCGAGCCACGGCGCACGATGGTCGTCGTGCGCGCCCATCTCGCCGCCCAGCACGACGAGGCCGAGGATCTCGGCGTCGAGCTCGCCCGGAAGGGGCTCACCACGGTGTCCCAGGACCGCGTCGCAGCGCACGCCGACCTCGGCCCACCACTCACCGAACCACTCGGTCGGGCAGTCGTCCTCGTGCTGGATGACCAGAAGGCGCGCGCTCACCTGCGCAACCTATCTAGACGGTGACACCGATCGCGCTACCGATGCCGTAGGTGACCGCCATGGCGATGGCGCCGCCGAGCACGTTGCGCCAGACCGCGCGGTGCGGGCCCGAGCCGCCCAGTCGCGCGCTGACGACGCCGGTGACGACCAACGCGAGGAGGACGGCGACGAAGGTGATGGGCACCCGCCAGAGCGCCGGCGGGAGCACGATGGCGAACAGCGGCAGCAGCGCCCCGACGGTGAAGGCCACGAAGGAGGCGAGCGCGGCGTGCCAGGGGTTGGTCAGCTCGTCCGGGTCGATGCCGAGCTCGGTCTCCGCGTGGGCGGCCAGCGCATCGTGCTCGGTCAGCTCGTGGGCGACGCGCTCGGCGAGCCCGCGGCTGAGCCCCTTGGCGACGTAGAGCTGGGTGAGTTCCTCCAGCTCCTCCTCGGGCATGGTCCGGAGCTCGTGCCGCTCGAGGGCGAGCAGCGCCTCCTCGCTGTCCCGCTGGGTGCTCACGGAGACGTACTCGCCCACGGCCATGCTCATCGCGCCCGCGACGAGCCCGGCGACGCCGGCGATGAGGATCGGGGTCCGGTTGGTCGTCGCACCGGCCACGCCGACGACCAGCCCGGCCGTGGAGACGATGCCGTCGTTGGCCCCGAGCACCCCCGCCCGCAGCCAGTTGAGCCGTCCGTGGAAGCCGCGCTCGTGCGGCTCGTGCCGGTGGTCAGTGCCCACGGCAGCCGGGCCCCCGACCGAGGTCATGCCGGTCTCTCCTTGGCGTTGGCGCCCAACCGCTGGGCCGCCTGGGCGATCCGGTGGGCGAGCTCGATGTCCAGCTGGGTCAGGCCGCCTTCGGAGTGCGTCGACAGGCGCCACTGCGTCACCTTCCAGCGGATGTCGATGTCCGGGTGGTGGTTCATCTCCTCGGCCTCACCGGCGACCTCGTCCACCAGCCGGATCGCGGTGGGGAAGTCCGGTGCGTCGTAGCTCGCGGTGATCGCCTCGCCGTCGCGCTCCCAGCCGGCGAGCTCGCCGAGCTGCCGGGTGATCTCCTCGTCGGTCAGCAGCCTGCTCATGGCACCAGCCTCGCCCGCGCGCTGTGTGGTTGTCGAGGCAGGTTTGGCTGTCCTGACCAAGGGTGCGTGCGGCAGACTGGCCCCCCGATGTCGTCTTCGTGCCTGCCCGCGCCGCGCCTGGTGGTCGGTGCGGCGATCGTCGACGACCTCAGCCACCCCGCGCGCCTGCTGGCAGCCCGTCGCACCGAGCCGCCCGCCCTCGCCGGTGGCTGGGAGCTGCCCGGCGGCAAGGTGGAGCCGGGGGAGCAACTGCGCGCGGCGTTGCACCGCGAGGTCCGCGAGGAGCTGGGCGTGTCGATCCGGCTCGGCGCCGAAGTCCACGGGCCGCGGGACGGCGGTTGGCCGCTGGGGGACCGCTTCCTCATGTACGTCTGGTTGGCCGAGGTCGTCGCCGAGGAGCCCCGCCCGATCGAGGACCACGACGCGGTGCGCTTCCTGCCCCGGTCCGAGCTGTATGCCGTGCCTTGGCTCCCTGCCGACCTGCCGGTCGTGCGCGCGGTCGAGCCGTACCTGTGGGACGAAGGGGGCTCCGCGGGCTGAGAGAATGCGGGCCATGCCCCTTCAGACCCGCGGTGACATCCGCAACGTCGCCATCGTCGCCCACGTCGACCACGGCAAGACCACGCTCGTCGACGCCATGCTCAAGCAGTCCGGCGCGTTCGGCGGCCACCAGACGGAAGGCACCGACCTCGACCGGGTCATGGACACCGGCGACCTCGAGCGTGAGAAGGGCATCACGATCCTCGCCAAGAACACGGCGATCCACTACGCCGGACCGTCGGCGGACGCCGCCGGCCAGCCGGACGGCGTCACCATCAACATCATCGACACCCCCGGGCACGCCGACTTCGGCGGCGAGGTGGAGCGCGGCCTGTCCATGGTCGACGGTGTCGTCCTGCTCGTGGACGCCTCCGAGGGACCCCTGCCGCAAACCCGGTTCGTGCTCCGCAAGGCGCTCACGGCTCGGCTCCCGGTGATCCTGTGCATCAACAAGGTGGACCGCCCCGACTCCCGGATCGCCGAGGTGGTCGACGAGGTCTACGAGCTGTTCATGGACCTCCTGCCCGAGGACTCGGGCGACGCCGCCGAGGCCCTGGACTTCCCCGTGGTCTATGCCTCGGCACGCGCCGGGCGGGCCGGCCTCGACCGCCCCGCCGACGGCGAGGTGCCCGAGGCCAAGGACCTCGAGGAGCTCTTCGCGACGATCCTGCAGACCATCCCCGCCCCGTCGTATGACGACCACGCGCCGCTGCAGGCCCACGTCACCAACCTCGACTCCTCGCCGTTCCTCGGCCGGCTCGCGCTGTGCCGCGTGCACAACGGCACGATCCGCAAGGGGCAGCAGGCGGCGTGGTGCCGCCACGACGGGAGCGTCCAGCGGGTGAAGATCACCGAGCTGCTGATGACCGAGGCGCTGGACCGCAAGCCGGCCGAGTCGGCCGGACCGGGGGACATCATCGCGCTCGCCGGCATCCCGGACATCACCATCGGCGAGACCATCGCCGACCCCGAGGACCCCCGTCCGCTGC
The DNA here is from genome assembly GCF_035708005.1 of Segeticoccus sp. Taxonomy (NCBI): domain Bacteria; kingdom Bacillati; phylum Actinomycetota; class Actinomycetes; order Micrococcales; family Intrasporangiaceae; genus Segeticoccus; species Segeticoccus sp. The sequence goes on from NZ_DASSTI010000054.1 coordinate 11,336, forward strand.
CGCTCATCACGGTCGACGAGCCCGCCATCTCGATGACCATCGGGACGAACACCTCCCCGATGGCGGGGCGCGTCAAGGGCGCGAAGGTCACCGCCCGGCTGGTCAAGGACCGGCTCGACCGCGAGCTCGTCGGCAACGTGTCGATCCGGGTGCTGCCCACCGAGCGGCCGGACGCCTGGGAGGTGCAGGGCCGTGGCGAGCTGGCGCTGGCGATCCTCGTGGAGCAGATGCGCCGCGAGGGCTACGAGTTGACCGTCGGCAAGCCCCAGGTGGTCACCAAGGAGGTCAACGGGAAGCTGCACGAGCCGGTCGAGCGGATGACCATCGACGCCCCCGAGGAGTTCCTCGGCGGCATCACCCAGCTGCTCGCGGCCCGCAAGGGCCGGATGGAGCAGATGACCAACCACGGCACGGGCTGGGTCCGCATGGAGTTCCTCGTGCCCTCCCGGGGCCTCATCGGCTTCCGGACCGACTTCCTGACCGAGACGCGCGGCACCGGCATCGCCCACCACGTCTTCGAGGGCTACGAGCCCTGGGCGGGCGAGCTGCGGACCCGGCTCACCGGCTCCCTGGTCGCCGACCGGGCGGGTGCCGCGACGTCCTACGCGATGTTCAACCTCCAGGAGCGTGGCGTGCTCTTCGTGGGGCCGACCACGGAGGTCTACGAGGGCATGGTGGTGGGGGAGAACTCCCGGGCGGACGACATGGACGTCAACATCACCAAGGAGAAGAAGCTGACCAACGTCCGCTCCTCCACGGCCGATGTGCTCGAGCGATTGGTGCCGCCCCGGGTGATGAGCCTGGAGCAGTCGCTGGAGTTCTGCCGGGAGGACGAGTGCGTCGAGGTGACGCCCGAGGGCGTGCGCATCCGCAAGGTCGTCCTGGACCAGCACGAGCGGGCCAAGGCCGCGGCCCGAGCGCGGCGTTGACCGCCGTCGGGAACACACCCGGCGCTCCCGGTCCGGCACTTTACCGAATCTTTACCATTTCTTGACGCGGGGCTGACCACGTGGGGGGCTGGCGTGACGGAGGAAACAGGAGTTATCGTTCCCGACGGCCCATGCGCGACAGAGTCGTCATGAGGACACGGGCGGGAGACGTTTTTGCAACGAATCGGCGTCCGAGGCCTTGCGTTCTGTCACACGTGGCCTACAGTTCCACCGGTGTCTGGTCGGATCGGCGGCCGTGCGCCTACCGCTCGGGGTCGACACTCGGACGGGCTGACGAGCGTTCCCAAGAGGGTTCAGGAGACAACCACACATGTCCCTAGGGCAGTTCGAGGCCTCTGAGGCCTCCGAAGTCGAGGAGTCGACCAGCGCCGCTGGTGGAGGCTCGACTGCGATCAGGGGCCGCTCCCCGTGGCAGCTGGCCCGCGCGCGGTTCCGGCGCGACAAGGTCTCGATGGTCGCCCTCGTGGTGACCGTGCTGTTCGTCCTCCTCGGCATCGCGGCACCCATCCTGGTGCGGGCCGGCGTCCTGGACCCGTACGGCCAGCACCAGAGCCTGCTCGGCGGGCTCGGCTCGCTGCCCACCGGACCGTTCGGCGGTGCGAGCCTGCAGCACCCGCTCGGCGTGGAGCCCGGCACCGGGCGTGACCTGCTCGCCCGGATCGTGTACGGCCTGGCGTCATCGCTGTTCATCGGGGCGGTGGCCACCGCCTTCTCGATCATCATCGGCACCGTCGTCGGCATCATCGCCGGCTTCAGCGGTGGCTGGATCGACACGGCGCTCGGCCGGCTGATGGACCTGGTGCTCGCGTTTCCCCAGCTGCTCATGCTGCTCGCGCTGTCCATCGTGGTCATCGACCGCCTGGTGGCGATGGGCATCCCCAGCGGCAACCCGTCGCACTTCACCTACGTGATCCTCGTCCTGGGCATCTTCGGCTGGCCCTACTTCGCGCGCATCATCCGCGGTCAGGTGCTGTCGATCCGCAGACGGGAGTTCGTCGAGGCGGCGGAGTCCCTCGGTGCCCGTGGCCCGCGCATCTGGTTCACCGAGATCCTGCCGAACATCTGGGCGCCGATCCTCGTCTACGTGAGCCTCCTGCTGCCCCAGTACATCGCGGCCGAAGCGGCCCTGGCGTTCCTCGGGGTGAGCGTGCAGCCACCCACGCCCACCTTGGGCAACGTGCTCACCGACTCGGTCAACTACGCCGGTGTCGACCCCATCTTCTTCTGGGCGCCAGGCGCCATGCTGGTGCTGCTCGTGTTGGCCTTCAACCTCCTCGGCGACGGACTGCGGGACGCCTTGGACCCCAAGACCGATCGGCACTGACAGACTCACCCTCACCGACCATCAGGTCACACCACACCGCAACACCGCCAGCACCGGCGGACTCACAGGAAGAGGAATCAATGAAGCGCACGAAGACAAGGGCGCTCACCGTGGCGCTCTCCGGCGTCCTGGTCGCCGGGCTGGCCGCCTGCAGCGGCGGCGGGACGAGCACCGGGAGCAACACGACCGGGGGATCGGGCAACTCGGGCAGCTCCGGGTCGACCCAGGCAGCGGGCAAGAAGGGCGGGACGCTCTACTACTACACGAGCCGTAACGCCGAGCACTACGACCCGCAGCGCACCTACATCGGCCGCGACATCGCCAACGAGTCGCGCATGGTCTACCGCACCCTGACCACGTTCCCGTCCGCGGACGGCGACGCCTCCCTGAAGCTGGTCCCCGACCTGGCGACCGACACCGGCAAGGCGAGCAACGGCAACAAGACCTGGACCTTCACCATCAAGAAGGGCCAGAAGTGGCAGGACGGCAAGGACATCACCTGCCAGGACTTCCAGTACGGCATCTCGCGGACCTTCGCGACCGATGTCATCACCGGTGGCCCGAACTACGCCATCCAGTTCCTCGACATCCCGCAGAACGCCGACGGCTCCTCGAAGTACCCGGGTCCGTACAAGGCGAAGCCGGCCCAGCAGAAGATGTTCGACAAGGCGGTGGCCTGCAGCGGCAACACCATCACCTTCCACCTGAACCGGCCGGTTCCGGACTTCAACCAGGCCGTCTACCTGCCCGCCTTCGCGCCCTACCGCAAGGACCAGGACCACGGAGACAAGTCGAACTTCGACGTGTTCTCCGACGGCCCGTACAAGCTGCAGGGCAAGTGGAACGAGGGTGGCACCAACACCTTCGTGCGCAACCCCGAGTGGAAGCCGGACGGCATCCGCAAGGCCCTCCCGGACAAGATCGTCATCACGGAGGGCATGGAGGACGAGGTCATCGCCCAGAAGCTCATCGCGGACCAGGGCAATGACAAGTTCGCCGTGACCGACCGGTCGGTGCCGGCGCCGTTCATCCCCAAGGTGATCTCCAACCCGAACGCCAAGGACCGGGCCACCAACCCGAACTCGCCGTTCAACAGCTACCTGCTGCCGAACTTCAAGAGCAAGGTCATGCAGAACAAGGCGGTGCGTGAGGCGCTGCTGGTCGCCACCGACAAGAAGGCGGCCTCGACCGCGCTCGGCACGGCGGTCAGCAACCCGAACTCGCTGTCCATCGTCAACCCGGCCCTCAAGGGCAACTGGAACAGCAACCCGTACAACACGACGGTGTCCGGTGACCCGGCCAAGGCCAAGAAGATCCTGCAGAAGGCCGGCGTGAAGATGCCGGTGCCGATCACCTACATCTACAGCCGCGGGAGCAACCAGACCGACAAGCAGGCCGCTGCGCTGCAGGAAGGGTGGCAGAAGGCAGGCTTCAAGGTCTCGCTGGACCCGCAGACCCAGAACTACTACACGATCATCCAGGACCCGTCGAAGGCGAGTCAGTGGGACGTGTGCTGGGGTGGCTGGGGTGCTGACTGGCCGAGCGCGTCGACCGTCATCCCGCCGCTGTTCGACTCCCGGGTCAACCTGAACAAGTCGAGCAACGGCCAGGACTACGGCGCCTACGCCAACCCGCAGGTGAACAAGGCGATCGACGCGTCGTACAACACCAGCAGCCCGGAGGAGCAGGCCAAGGCGCTGGAGAAGGTCGACGACATGCTCAAGAAGGACGTCGCCTACGTCCCGCTGGACATCACGAAGTTCTTCCTGATCCGTGGTTCCGGCATCACCGGCTGGGTCGACAACAAGGCCTTCGCCGACTACCCGGACCTGGGCGCCATCGGGGTCTCCGGCTCCTGAGCCGTCTGACCGCACCCGCGTCGTGGCCGGCCCACCAGCACGGTGGGCCGGCCACGGCCGGGCCTGCGGGCGGCGACAGCGCCGCAACGCAGGATCCAGCACCACCGCAACAAGCCCGAACAATGCCCCTGTGAAGGCCCCCCTGAAGTGAGGTGAAGTCCCCGCCGTGGCGGGGACGACCGGATGATCTACTACATCATCAGGCGAGTCATCGCGGCCATCATCATGATCGCGGTGATCAGCGTCGTCGTGTTCGCCCTGTTCTACGCGATGCCGGCCAACCCCGCCCGGTTGTCGTGCGGCAAGACCTGCACCGAGGCGCAGGTCCAGGCGAACCGGCACTACCTCGGGTACGACAAGCCCCTGGTCACGCAGTACAGCGAGTTCATGCAGGGCATCTTCCAGGGGCGCAAGTTCCCGGATGACAAGGCCTTCCAGGAGCGGAACCCGGACAAGGTGACCAACTGCCCGGCTCCCTGCCTCGGCTACTCGCCGTCGCGCACCTCGCTGGTCTCCTCCTACATCGCGCAGCGCTGGCCGGTGTCGGTCTCCATCGCGATCGGTGCCTTCGTCATCTGGCTGGGCGTCGGCGTGGGCTTCGGCATCATCGCCGCCCTCACGCGCGGCAAGTTCCTCGACCGCCTGCTGGTCACGTCCTCGCTGATCGTGTACTCGTTCCCGACCTTCTTCCTCGGGTTGATCATCTACACGTACGCGAGCATCCAGTACAGCATCCTGCCCGCACCCAACTACGTGTCCTTCTTCCAGAGTCCGGTGGACTGGGCCAAGGGCCTGATCATGGCCTGGATCGTGCTCGCCGCGGTCTACGCGGCCGCCTACATCCGGCTCACGCGAAGTTACATGCTCGAGACGATGGGGGAGGACTATCTCCGCACGGCTCGAGCCAAGGGAGTCGGGACACGCTCGATCATCTTCAAGCACACCCTGCGGGCCGCGCTCACGCCCATCGTGACGGTGGCCGGCCTGGACCTCGGTGTCGTGCTCGCCGGCACGGTCATCATGGAGCAGGTCCTCAACTACCAGGGGCTCGGGCGGGCCGCGGTGGACGCCACCACCCAGTTCGACCTGCCGATGATCGTCGGCATCGTCCTCGTCTCCTCGACCCTGATCGTCGTGGCGAACCTCGTGGTGGACGTGCTCTACGGCGTCATCGACCCCCGGGTCAGGCTGACGTGACGCCCTCCGCGCGCGACACTGACAGCACCACCCCCACAGGGAGACCACTGATGTCCACATCCACCACCACGGAGCCGACGCGGGCGGCGGACGCCGACGGAGCGCCGTTCCTCTCGGTGGAGGACCTGCACGTGCAGTTCGCCACCTCCGACGGCGTCGTCAAGGCCGTCGACGGCGTCAACTTCACCCTCGAGCGGGGCAAGACCCTCGGCATCGTCGGCGAGTCCGGTTCCGGCAAGTCGGTGACCAGCCAGTCGATCCTGCGCCTGCACCAGGGCAAGAACACCAAGATGTCCGGGCGGATCGTGCTCGACGGTGAGGACCTGCTCACCCTCCCCGAGTCGCGGATGCGCAGCCTGCGGGGCAGCAAGATGGCGATGATCTTCCAGGACCCGCTGTCCGCGCTGCACCCCTACTACACGATCGGCAACCAGCTGGTCGAGGCGATCCGGGTGCACCAGCACATCTCGAAGTCGGCGGCCAAGACCCGCGTCGTGGACATGCTCGGCCGGGTCGGCATCCCGAACCCGAAGCGCCGGTTCGACCAGTACCCGCATGAGTTCTCCGGCGGTATGCGGCAGCGCGCCATGATCGCCATGGCGCTCGTCAACGACCCGTCACTGCTCATCGCCGACGAGCCGACGACCGCCCTCGACGTGACCGTCCAGGCGCAGATCCTCGAGCTGATGAACGACCTGCAGGAGGAGTTCGGCTCGGCGATCATCATGATCACCCACGACCTCGGAGTCGTCGCGGACGTCGCCGACGACGTCCTGGTGATGTATGCCGGTCGCTGCGTCGAGCAGGGCAGCGTCGACGAGCTGTTCTACAACCCGCAGATGCCCTACACGGTCGGCCTGCTGGCCTCCATGCCGCGGCTCAACGAGACCCGCAAGGAGCGGCTCGACCCGATCCCCGGCAACCCGCCGTCGCTGATCAACCCCCCGAGCGGGTGCACGTTCCACCCGCGCTGCCCCTACCGCGACCTCGTCCCGGACGACCTGTGCCGGAAGAAGGAGCCCGAGCTGATCGCGACGATCCCGGGCCACCTGTCGCGCTGCCACATCGCCCCCGAGAAGCGCGCCGCGGCGTTCGCGCCCGCGCTGAACCGGGGCGCGTCCGGAGGTGACGCCGAATGACCACCGCCCCGACGACCGACCGTTCCGGGTCGACGTCCACGGAGAGCCGCGAGGAGGTCCTGCGGGTCACCAGCCTGCAGAAGTACTTCGCCCAGAAGAAGCCGGGCCTCATCCCCCGGGCGGATGCCCCGGTCCGTGCGGTCGACGGCGTGGACCTCGTCGTCCACCGCGGGGAGACCGTCGGTCTCGTCGGTGAGTCCGGCTGCGGCAAGTCCACCGCCGGGCGCACCATGCTCAAGCTGCTGCAGCCCACCGGGGGCAAGATCGAGTTCCTCGGTGAGGACGTGACCGATGTCAAGGGCCGCCGGTTGCGCCGGCTGCGCCGCGACATGCAGATGGTCTTCCAGGACCCCTACGGCTCGCTGAACCCGCGGCACACGGTTGGCAAGATCATCGCCGCGCCCTACGACATCCAGGGCATCAAGCCGTCGGGAGGCGTGCGCAAGACGGTTCAGGAGCTCATGGAGCGGGTGGGGCTCAACCCCGAGCACTACAACCGCTACCCCCACGAGTTCTCCGGTGGCCAGCGACAGCGCATCGGGGTGGCCCGGGCCATCGCCCTCGGCCCCGACCTGATCGTCTGCGACGAGCCGGTCTCCGCGCTCGACGTGTCGATCCAGGCGCAGGTCGTCAACCTGCTCGAGGACATCCAGGACGAGCGCAACCTGTCCTACATCTTCATCGCCCACGACCTCTCGGTCGTCCGCCACATCTCCGATCGCGTGGTCGTGATGTACCTCGGCAAGGTGATGGAGGAGGCCGACCGCGACACGCTCTACGAGCACCCGCTGCACCCCTACACGCACGCGCTGATGTCGGCCGTGCCCGTCCCCGACCCTCGGCACGCCGCGCAGCGCGAGCGGATCATCCTCACCGGCGACCTGCCCAGCCCGCAGAACCCGCCCTCGGGGTGCGTCTTCCGGACGCGCTGCCCGAAGGCGCAGCAGAAGTGCGCCGACGAGGTGCCGCTGCCGATCGAGCTCGCTCCGGGGCACCGGGTGGCCTGCCACTTCCCCGAGGAGCGCTCCGTCATCTAGTGGCTCCCGCGACGACCCCACGGGGGCGGGACCTGACGGCCGGGCTGGGCACGCGCCCCGCCCGGCTGCTCTTCGTCCACGCCCATCCCGACGACGAGACCCTGGCCACCGGCGTGGCCATGGCCCACCACGTCCTCGCCGGGGACGAGGTGCACCTGCTCACCTGCACCCTGGGGGAGGAGGGCGAGGTCATCCCGGCCGAGCTCAAGCACCTCGAGCTGGAGCAGGGCGCCCCCCGCCCCGCCGACCAGCAGGACCCCCTCGCCGCGGTCCGCCAGGAAGAGCTGCGCCGGGCCATGGCGGTGCTGGGGGTCACCTCGCACCAGGTGTTGGGCGCCGACCCCGCACGCGGGGTCACCTCCCGCTACCGGGACTCCGGTATGGCCGGCACGCCCAGTGCCGCTCACCCACGCGCCTTCGTGCGCGCCGACCCGGGTGAGGCGGCCGGTCTCGTCGCCGCGCAGGTGCGCCGGCTGCGCCCCGACGTCGTCGTCACCTACGACGCCCACGGTGGCTACGACCACCCCGACCACATCCAGACCCACCGGGTCACCGTGGCCGCGGTGGCCGCGCTGCCGGAGCGGGAGCGACCGCTGCTGTTCGGCACCTTCACCCCGCGCAGCTGGGCCGAGGAGGACCGCGGCTGGGTGCGGGAGCACGTCGAGGCGGGGGCAGACGGCATACTGCTGCCGGAGGCGGACGCGGCATACCCGTCCTCGGTGGTGCCGGACGAGGTGGTGACCCACCGGATCCTCGACGCCGCTGCCGAGGCGCGGCGAACCCGCGCGCTGCGCGAGCACCGCACTCAAGTCCGGGTGTTCGACGGCTACTACGCTCTGTCCAATGACCTCGCTGCACGTCTGTCCGGGAGGGAGGGCTACGCGGTGCTCGACCCGACGTCGGGGGCCCCGGTGGACGCCCGATGAGTGAGCCCTTGCGCACCCGCGAGCCAGTCCCGGCACCGGACACGGACCACTACCGCCGCGCGATGGGGCGCTTCGCCAGCGGGGTCACCGTCGTCACGACCTTCGCCGGTGGGCTCGACCACGCGATGACCGCCAACGCCCTCGCGTCGGTGTCCCTCGACCCGATCCTCCTGCTCGTCTGCGTGGAGCGCGACGCCCGGTTCCACGACGCGGTCGAGGAGGCCGGTGTGTGGGGGGTGAGCATCCTGCCCGCCCGTGCTCGCGCGACCGCCGACTGGCTCTCCAGCCGCGGCCGGCCGCTGCACGGACAGCTGGACCGGATCGAGCACCACCCGGGGCCGGTCACCGGCGTCGCGCTGCTCGACGACGCGCTGGCGCACTTCGAGTGCCGCACGACCGACCTGCACCCGGCCGGGGACCACAGCATCGTCGTCGGTGAGGTGGTGTCGGTCTTCACCCCCGACCACACCGAGGACGCACTGCTGTACTACCGCGGCCGTTACGGGCGGCTGACATGAGCCGGCGGGGTGGGACGGGCCGCGGCGTGTGGGGCAAGGTGCTGCTGCGCCTGGTCGTGACGCTGGCCGTCCTGGGGGCGGCCTACGTGGGGCTGGCCTACTACCTCGGCGGCCACGTGCCCTCGGGCACGTCGGTTCAGGGCGTCGACATCGGCGGGATGACCGAGCAGCGGGCCGCCCAGACGCTGCAGAGCGCCCTGCACGACCGGGCGACCCAGCCGGTGACCCTCAAGGTGGTGGACGACACCGTCGCGATCGACCCGCAGCGGGCCGGCCTACGGCTGGACATCCCGGCGACGTTGCGGGGCCTCACCGGCGTGACCTACGACCCGCACCTGGTGTGGCAGCACCTCACCGGCCAGGGGGAGCAGGAGCCGCTCAAGGTCTCCGTCGACGGGCGGGCCCTGCGCCACCAGCTCGACCAGGTCGCCCGCAAGGTGCACACCAAGGTCAAGGAGGGGTCGATCGCGTTCAACGACGGGGCGGTCAAGGTCACCCTGCCGCGCCAGGGCCGCTCGCTCGACGTCGCCGAGACCGCGCAGCAGATCCGGGGCGCGTGGCCGCGGCAGGCCCAGATCACCGCGTCGGTCGACGTGAGCCAGCCGAAGCTCTCGGCCCGGCAGCTGAAGAAGGCGGCCCACGACCTCGCCGCGCCGGCCGTCTCCGGCCCGGTGACGATCCGCTCGGGCAGCCACCACACCCAGCTGACGCCCGTCCAGCTCGGCCGGTTGCTCACCGTCGAGCGCGGTGCCGACGGCACCCCCGAGCTGAAGCTGGACGGCAAGCAGCTCCTCCAGCAGGTGCGCGCGCAGGCTCCGGACATGGAACGGCAGGCGGTCAACGCGACCGTGCGACTCGTCGGCGGCCGTCCGCGCGTCATCCCCGGGCACGACGGCCGGCAGCTGCAGCAGGACCAGCTGCAGCGGGCAGTGCTGAAGGCGGTGCACGGCACGAAGGGCCGCGTCGCCACGGTCGGCACCAAGCGGGTCAAGCCGTCGGTGACGACCGCCCAGGCCAAGGGCTGGGGGATCAACGAGGTCATCTCCAGCTTCCGCAGCCGGTTCCCCGTCGGCGGCGAGGAGAACGACCTGCGCACCCACAACATCGCCACCGCGCTGCGCCACATCAACGGCACCGTGGTCAAGCCGGGCGAGCAGTTCAGCCTCATCGGCATCCTCGGGGAGACCACCAAGGCGAAGGGCTACGTCAAGGCGGGGGTGATCCAGAACGGCCGGCTCGTCCTGGGCTGGGGCGGCGGCATCTCGCAGGTGTCGACCACCGTGTTCAACACGTCCTGGTTCGCGGGCGTCCAGCTCGACGAGCACACCCCGCACTCGTACTACATCCCCCGCTACCCGGTCGGCCGCGAGGCGACCATGTGGAACCCCACGATCGACAACAAGTGGACCAATGACACCGGTCACGGGATCCTCATCCAGACCTACATCAGCGGCGACGAGGTCGTGATGAAGTACTGGGGCACCGACGTGTTCACCGTCGAGACGCACACCGGTCCCCGACGCAACATCGTGCCGCCCAAGACGATCGTCGACCACGACGGGCAGTGCCTGCCGGAGTACCCGATGGAGGGCTTCGACATCACCGTCACCCGCACCGTGCGCCGGGGCGGTCAGGTGGTCGACCACAACGTCTTCAACACCCACTACATCCCGGAGAACCGCGTCATCTGCGCCGGGTGAGGTGGTCCGGTCGGGCAGGGCGGTCAGCGGGTCAGGTAGCGGTAGCGGTGGTGGGTGCCGAACCCGAGCCGCTCGTAGGCCGCGCGAGCGGGAGCGTTGCCCTCCTCGACCTGCAGCCAGATCGACCGTATGCCGCGTGCTCGCGCCTCCTGCGCCAGCGCGGCGGTGACCAGCGTGGCCAGGCCCCGACGGCGGGCCGACGGCTCGACGTGGACGTTGGTGAGTCCGGCCCAGACGTGGGCGAAGGGTGCCCGCCCGATGGCCAGGACCGTCTCGGCGCCGTCGCGGACCTCGCCGAAGACCTGCTCGGGTGAGCCGGTGACCAGGTGCCGGAGCACCTCCGGGTCCGTGGGGCGGGTGCCGGCGGCCGTCGCCAGCCAGTCCTCCGACGGCTCCCGGGTCACGGCGATCGTCAGCCCGGCCGAACCGGCGGAACGGCGGTGTCGCTCCGCGACGTCGTGGGCGGCGCCGACCACCGTGCCCACGCTGGCGGTCATGGCCAGGGTCGACACCCGCTCCCGGTAGCCGCGCTCGCGCAGCTCCTCCTCCAGCTCGGGTTGCCCGAAGAGCGCGAACAGGGCCGGCAGCTCCCGCTCGGCATACCACTGCTCGGCCCGCTCGACCGCCGCACCGAGCGGTGTGCCCGGGTCGCCCAGCGGCAGAACGGAGTTCGCGCGTCGGGTGAAGCCGTGTGAGGCGCGCAGCAGCCAGCCGCCGAGGGCCTCGCGCTCGAGCGGCGGCCAGCCGTCGACCATCGCCCGCTCGAGGTCCTCCTCGGAGATGGCCCGGTGCGGCGCACCGCGGCGGGACGGTGGCGGCGGCACCTCCTTGGCGAGCAGCACGTCGCTGCGCGGAACCACCTGGCGGCCGCGGCGGGTCTCGAGCTCGACCGCCTCGGCGTCGAGCGCCTCGATCCGGCCGAGCGCATCGGCCGTCCCGGTCCTGGAGCGGTAGCGCACGACCGCCCGCATGCCCGGGCGGAGACGGTCCAGCGGGTGCTCAGCGCTCATGGGCCCATCATCGGTCCCGCAGGGGCGGGGCCGTGCAGCGGACCGACGTGCTGCCGGGCGGGAGCACTCGGCATACTAGGTGGGTGAGGCGGTGCGCGTGCACCGCGAACCCACGCACGCCCGCAGGAGGACCGACTTTCATGACGTACGTCATCGCCCAACCATGCGTCGACCTGAAGGACAAGGCCTGCATCGAGGAGTGCCCGGTCGACTGCATCTACGAGGGCGAACGAACGCTCTACATCCACCCCGACGAGTGTGTGGACTGCGGTGCCTGCGAGCCGGTGTGCCCGGTGGAGGCGATCTACTACGAGGACGACGTCCCCGAGCAGTGGGCCGACTACTACAAGGCCAACGTCGAGTTCTTCGACGACCTGGGCAGCCCGGGCGGCGCAGCCAAGCTGGGCATGATCCCCAAGGACCACCCGCTCGTGTCGGCGCTGCCGCCGCAGGAGCACGACGAGTAGTTGAGGGCGCTCCCCGACTTTCCCTGGGACTCGCTCGCGGCGGTGAAGCAGCGGGCCAGCACCCATCCCGGGGGACTGGTCGACCTGTCGGTCGGCACCCCGGTCGACCCCACACCCGAGGTCGTGCAGCGCGCCCTGGTCGAGGCGGCGGACGCGCCGGGCTACCCGCAGACGTGGGGGACCCCGGACCTGCGGGAGGCGGTCAGCGACTGGTTCGCCCGGCGCCGCGGCACGCCCGGTGTCGACCCGGACGGCGTCCTGCCCACGATCGGCAGCAAGGAGCTCGTCGCGTGGCTGCCCACGCTCCTCGGGCTGGGCGAGCGCGACATCGTCGCCTTCCCCGACATCGCCTACCCCACGTATGACGTGGGGGTGCGCCTGGCGGGGGCCGAGCCGCTGCCGATGCGCAGCCTCACCGGGCTCGGTCCGATGACGCGGGCCACGACGCCGAAGCTGTTGTGGCTCAACACTCCCAGCAATCCCACCGGTCAGGTGCTCGGCGTGGGACACCTGCGCAAGGTGGTGCTGTGGGCCCGCCAGCACGGCGTCCTCGTCGCGAGCGACGAGTGCTACGCCGAGCTCGACTGGCGGGACGGCGATGGTGCTGGGCCGGGGTCCGATGAGTTGACCACTCCGAGCCTGCTCGATCCGCGGGTCTGCGGGGGTGACCACCACGGCCTGCTCGTCGTCTACTCCGCCTCCAAGCAGAGCAACCTCGCGGGCTACCGCGCGGCCTTCGTCGCGGGCGACGTGGCGCTCGTCACGCAGCTGCTCGAGGTGCGCAAGCACGCCGGCATGATCGTGCCGTGGCCGGTGCAGCGGGCCCTGCTCGCGGCGTTGGGTGACGATGCTCACGTCGCCGAGCAGAAGGCGCGATATGCCGCGCGCCGCGAACTGCTGCGCCCCGCCGTGGAGGCCGCCGGCCTGCGGGTGGACCACTCCGAGGCCGGCCTCTACCTGTGGGCGACCCGCGGCGAGGACGCCGGTGAGACGGTCGCCTGGCTGGCGGAGCACGGCATACTCGCTGCGCCGGGGACCTTCTACGGCACGGCGGGCGGCAAGCACGTGCGCATCGCCCTGACGGCCTCCGACGAGCACATTCGGGAAGCCGCCCGGCGGCTGGCCGGGGTCACGATGTGATCCCGCCCTCTCAGGGCATGTGCAGATTCCCCTTGGCGCTGGGGTACCGTCGAGGGCGCTGACGTTGAGCCGACGATGAGGTCGGGCTGCTAGGAGGACGTACATGACGAACGACTCAGGGGCCACCCTGCGCTCCGGTGACAAGGAGCTCGATCTCCCGCTGGTGAAGGCCGTCGAGGGCAACGACGGCTACGACATCTCCGCGCTCATGAAGGAGACCGGGCGGGTCGCGCTCGACGTGGGCTTCGTGAACACCGCCTCGTGCCAGTCGCAGATCACCTACATCGACGGGGCCCAGGGCATCCTGCGCTACCGGGGATACCCCATCGAGCAGCTGGCCGAGCAGTCGACCTTCCTCGAGACCTCGTACCTGCTGATCCACGGTGAGCTGCCGACCGCGGCGCAGCTGGCGGACTTCGAGGAGCAGGTGCAGCGGCACACCCTGCTGCACGAGGACCTCAAGGGCTTCTTCGCCGGGTTCCCGCGCGACGCGCACCCGATGCCGGTGCTGTCCTCGGCGGTCTCGGCGCTGTCCACCTTCTACCAGGACAGCCTCGACCCGTTCGATCCCGAGCAGGTGGACATCTCCACGGTCCGGCTGCTGGCCAAGCTGCCGACCATCGCGGCCTACGCCTACAAGAAGAGCGTCGGCCAGCCCTTGCTCTACCCGGACAACCAGCACGGGCTGGTCGAGAACTTCCTGCGGATGACCTTTGGCCTGCCGGCCGAGCCGTACGACGTGGACCCGGACCTGGTCAAGGCCCTGGACATGCTCTTCATCCTGCACGCCGACCACGAGCAGAACTGCTCCACGTCGACGGTGCGGCTCGTCGGTTCCTCGCAGGCCAACCTGTTCGCGTCGATCTCGGCGGGCATCAACGCGCTCTTCGGCCCACTGCACGGTGGCGCGAACGCCGCCGTCCTCGACATGCTCGAGGGGATCCAGACCAGTGGCGGCGACGTCGACGACTTCGTGCGGCGGGTGAAGAACAAGGAGCAGGGCGTCAAGCTCATGGGCTTCGGCCACCGGGTCTACAAGAACTACGACCCGCGCGCCAAGATCATCAAGAAGACCGCCGACACGATCCTCGAGAAGCTGGGGCAGCGGGACGAGCTGCTCGACATCGCGATGAAGCTCGAGCAGGTCGCGCTCGAGGACGACTACTTCGTGGAGCGCAAGCTCTACCCGAACGTCGACTTCTACACCGGTCTGATCTACAAGGCGATGGGCTTCCCGACGCGGATGTTCACCGTGCTGTTCGCGATCGGGCGCCTGCCCGGTTGGATCGCCCAGTGGCGCGAGATGATCAACGACCCGCAGACCAAGATCGGGCGCCCGCGCCAGATCTACGTGGGCGAGTCCGAGCGCCAGTACGTCGAGATGGACAAGCGCTGACGAAGACCGACAGACGCTGACAAACGCTGAAGGGCCGTGGCACTGCCACGGCCCTTCAGCGTTTGCTGGGTCCTTGTGCGTCCGTGTGCGTTGGGGGCTGGGACGTGACCGGGCGGTGGACTTCTCGGGTCGCGGCTGGGGCGCCGGGTCAGCCGATCCGGATCCGCACCGTCGTCGGTGAACCGGCCGGCGTGGAGGCGGCCTGCCAGGTGGCCGCGCTCGTGTCCCGCGACCGCGTCCAGGTCTTGTTGCCCACGGTCACGGCGGTGATTCCTCGGGCATCGGCGTGCGCCACGGCCCAAGCCCCCGCCGTCCACGCCTTCGTGGCCGAGCCCGCCGCGACCTGCACCACGTGCGGGCCGCGGACCGAGGCGCCGATGCCGGTCTGCGTGGTCAGCTCCTGCGCGACGGTGGAGGCCGACGCGGCCGCGCCCGCCTCCACGCCCGCGAGCCGACAGCCGAGTCCGGCGGAGGACTGCCCGGTGAGCACGGAGGCGAGGGTGCGTCCCTCGGTCTCGTGGGCGGCATACGCCTCGGGGTAGCCGCTGCGCTGGATCTGCTGGGCGATCTCGGTGATCCGCTTGTGCTGGAAGTCCGGGATCTTGACCAGCTCGTCGTAGAAGCGGTTGCTGGCGTAGACCGGGTTCATGATCTGGTCCGCGGTGCCCCAGCCTTGGCTGGGGCGCTGCTGGAACAGGCCGAGCGAGTCACGGTCGCCGTAGCGCAGGTTGCGCAGCTTCGACTCCTGGATCGCGGTGGTGATGGCGATCGACGCCGCGCGCGGCGGTAGCCCGCGCTTCACGGCCACGCCCGCGATGGTCGAGGCGTTGGCCATCTGCTCGGGGGAGAAGCTCACCTGGGGGCCGCCCTTGACCGCGACCGCCACACAGGACGGGGGGCCGAAGTTCCTCACCAGGCCCGTGATCCCGGCATACCCGCCGAGCACGACCGCCGCGAACAGCACCAGCAGGAGGAAGCGCCCCATCCACCGGCGCCGGCCGCTGCGAGGGCGGTGCTCCTCGCTCAGGATCAGGCCGTCCTCCTCCCGGTGGTGGACGGCGTCGACTCGCCGACCCATCGAGTCAGGCGTTGGCGTGCAGGGCCGCGTTGAGCGCGATGCCGTGGCCGGTGCGGCCCAGCGCCTCGACGGCACCCGTCTGCGAGTTGCGGCGCAGCAGCATCCCGTCGCGGCCGCTCAGCACGGACGCCTTGACGACCTCGGTGTGGCCGTCGTCGCCGGTCACGGTCACCTTGGTGCCCGCGGTGACGTAGAGGCCGGCCTCGACGACGCAGTCGTCGCCGAGGGAGATGCCGATGCCGGCCTCCGCGCCCAGCAGGCAGCGCTCGCCGATGCTGATCCGCTCGGTGCCGCCGCCGGACAGGGTGCCCATGATCGAGGCGCCGCCGCCGATGTCGGAGCCGTCGCCGACCACGACGCCCTGGGAGATGCGGCCCTCGACCATCGAGGAGCCGAGCGTGCCGGCGTTGTAGTTGACGAAGCCTTCGTGCATGACCGTGGTCCCCTCGGCCAGGTGGGCGCCGAGGCGGACGCGGTCGGCGTCGGCGATGCGCACGCCTGCCGGCACGACGTAGTCGGTCATCCGGGGGAACTTGTCGACCCCGTGGACCTGGACCGGCCCGCGCTCGCGCAGCCGCAGGCGGGTGCGCTCGAAGTCGTCGGCGGCACAGGGACCGAGGTTCGTCCAGACCACGTTGGTGAGGACGCCGAAGATGCCGTCGAGCCTGATCGTGTTCGGCTGCACGAGCCGGTGCGAGAGCAGGTGCAGGCGGAGGTAGGCGTCGCAGGCGTCCTTCGGTGCGGTCTCCAGATTGACCTCGACCTGCACCAGCCTGCTGCGCACCTGCCGGGCCGGGTCCTCACCCTCGAGGGCTGCCAGGTCCACCGGCGCGGCATACGGGTCGGCCTCGGGAGCGACGCCCAGGGCAGGGGAGGGGAACCACACGTCGAGGACCCGGCCGTCCTGCGTCTCGGTGGCCAGTCCGTAACCCCAGGCGCGCTGCTCGCTCATGGCCCCAAGGGTAGGCGAGCGTCCCGACCGGTCCGTCAGCGCGGCCGGTAGCCTGCCCGCATGCCTGCCGGTATGCCGAGCACCCCCACCACCCGGCGTGAGCTGGACCTCGACTCCGACGTGGTGTCGCTCACGGCCGCCCTGTGTGACATCCCCTCGGTCAGTGGGGCCGAGGGCGAGCTCGCCGACGCGGTGGAGCGGGCGCTGGGCCGGTTGCCCCACCTGCGCGTGGTCCGGGACGGCAACACCGTCGTCGCCCGCACCGAGCTCGGCCGGCCCGAGCGGGTGGTCCTCGCCGGCCACCTCGACACGGTCCCGCTCACGGACCCGCCGAACCTGCCCACCCAGCGCCGTGCCGGCGAGCTCTGGGGCCGCGGCACCGTGGACATGAAGGGCGGGGTGGCGGTGCAGCTGCGGCTCGCCGCCGAGCTGGCCGAGCCGAACCGCGACCTGACCTACCTGTTCTACGACTGCGAGGAGGTCGAGGCGGCCCGCAACGGCCTCGCCCGCCTCGCCCGGAACGCCCCGGAGCTGCTCGAGGCCGACTTCGCGGTGCTGCTGGAGCCGACCGACGGTGGGATCGAGGGGGGCTGCAAGGGCACCCTGCGCGTGGAGGTCGCCACCGTGGGCGTCGCCGCCCACTCGGCGCGGCCCTGGAACGGGCGCAACGCGATCCACGCCGCCGCTCCGGTGCTGCAGCGCCTCGCCGACTACCAGCCGCGCACCGCCACCGTGGACGGCCTCGACTACCACGAGGCGCTCAATGCCGTGGGCATCCGCGGCGGCATCGCAGGCAACGTCATCCCGGACGCGTGCGTGGTCACCGTGAACTACCGGTTCGGCCCCGACCGGACGCTGGCGGAGGCCGAGGAGCACGTGCGCACCCTCTTCGAGGGGTATGCCGTGACGGTCACCGACGGTGCCGAGGGCGCCCGCCCCGGCCTGCGGCTGCCCACCGCGCGCTCGTTCGTCGAGGCACTCGCCCTGCCCGTGACCGCGAAGCAGGGCTGGACCGACGTGGCGCGGTTCTCGGCGCTGGGGGTGCCGGCGGTGAACTTCGGCCCGGGCGACCCCAACCTCGCCCACCACGACGAGGAACGCTGCCCGGTCGAGCAGGTCGAGCAGGCCGAACAGTCCCTGTTGCGCTGGCTCCGGCGCGCGCCGGCCGCGGCGTCGACCTAGGGTCGAGGTGTCCACGCAG
Organism: Segeticoccus sp.; assembly: GCF_035708005.1. Lineage (NCBI taxonomy): Bacteria > Bacillati > Actinomycetota > Actinomycetes > Micrococcales > Intrasporangiaceae > Segeticoccus > Segeticoccus sp. The sequence goes on from NZ_DASSTI010000054.1 coordinate 29,230, forward strand.
CCTGAGGAAGGACCGATCGACATGGGCCTCGACGACAAGATCAGCAACCAGGCGGAACAGGCCAAGGGAAAGGCCAAGGAAGCCGCCGGCGACGCCACGGACAACGAGCAGCTCCAGGCGGAGGGCAAGGGCGACCAGGCCTCCGGTGACCTGAAGCAGGCCGGCGAGAAGGTGAAGGACGCGTTCAAGGACTGACCGCCGACTGCGACGGGACGGGACGCCCTCTGGGTAGGTTGGGCCGGTGACTGACTACGGCGACTTCACCGCCAACCCGGAGGGCGCCTCCACGAACGGGGCCGAGGCCGAGCGCGAATACCGCACCGGCCCGGTGACGTTGCGGGGCAAGCGCGTCCCGAAGACGACCACCGACCAGCGCCTGCTCGACAACGTCGGGCGCGCCGACTGGCTGCACACCGACCCCTGGCGGGTCATGCGCATCCAGAGCGAGTTCGTCGAGGGCTTCGGCGCGCTGGCTGAGCTGGGTCCGGCGATCAGCGTCTTCGGGTCGGCCCGCAGCAAGCCCGGCAGCCACGAGTACGACCTCGCCGAGGAGGTCGGCCGGCGCGCCGTGGAGATGGGCTACGCGGTCATCACCGGCGGGGGACCCGGATCGATGGAGGCGGCCAACAAGGGGGCGCTCGAGGCCGGCGGGTCGTCGGTCGGCCTCGGCATCGAGCTGCCCTTCGAGCAGGGGCTGAACCGCTACGTCGAGCTGGGCGTGAACTTCCGCTACTTCTTCGCCCGCAAGACGATGTTCGTCAAGTACGCCCAGGGCTTCATCGTCCTGCCCGGCGGCTTCGGCACCCTTGACGAGCTGTTCGAGGCGATCACCCTGGTGCAGACCCGCAAGGTCACCAAGTTCCCGATCGTGCTGCTCGGCACGGACTTCTGGCAGGGCCTGCTCGACTGGGTGCAGGGCACGCTCCTCGAGGCCGGCACGATCAGCCCGAAGGACGTCTGCCTCGTGCAGGTGACTGATGACCCGGCCGAGGCGGTCCGTCTCGTCCACGAGGCCGAGCGGGTCACCGACGCCGCCGCCAAGCCCGCCGAACGCCCGGAGTGAGCCCAGCGCGTCGATCGTTGCGCCGGATCGGTGTGCCGGATCGGTGTGCCGGATCGTTGCGCCGGATCGTTGCGCCGGATCGGTGTGCGGTTCCGACTGCCATGACGACCAGAAGCGCACAACGATCGCGGACGACGATGCACGCCGGCCGGGTCAGCCGAGCGCGCGCCGCGCCTCCACCGGTATGCCGGTGCGCAGCCCCCTGACCATGTCGAGCGCCAGTCGTGTGGCGCGCACGTCGTGCGCCCGGACGAGCCGGACCCCCTCCCAGGCCGCGACGGCCGTCGCCGCGAGGGTCCCGGGGAGCCGTTCGGACTTCGGGCCGTGGAGCCCGAGCGTCTCGGCGATGAACTTCTTGTTGGACACCGCCAGCAGCACGGGCCACCCCGTCGCGACGAGCTCCGGCACCGCCCGGGTCACCGCGAGGGAGTGGTAGGTGTTCTTGCCGAAGTCCTGTGCCGCGTCGATGAGCAGGCCGTCCTCGCGCACCCCCGCGGCGAGGGCCCGCTCGGTGAGCGCCCGCAGGTGCGCCACCGCGTCGGCGACGACATCGGCATACCGCACCCGGTGTGGATCGGTGCGGGGCCCGTGCCCGCCGGTGTGGGCACACACGTAGGCGGCCCCGTGCCGGGCAGCGGCGCGCATCACGTCGGGGTCGTGCCCTCCCCAGGCGTCGTTGACGAGGTCGGCGCCGGCGGCGCAGGCGGCGTCGGCCACCTCGGCCCGCCACGTGTCCACGCTGATGACCAGGTCGGGCCAGCGCTCGCGCACGGTCGCGACGAACGGCACCACCCGCTCGATCTCCTCCGCGGGGCTCACGTCCGGACCCGGACCGGCCCGCACACCACCGATGTCGACGGCGTCGGCGCCGTCGGCTATCGCCCGCTCGACCGCGGACAGGGCGGCGGCGTCCTCGACGTAGGCACCGTGGTCGAAGAAGGAGTCCGGCGTGCGGTTGACGATCGCGAGCAGGCCGGTCTCCCCGGGGCGGAAGACCCGCCCACGCAGGACGAGGTCGTGGGCGGCAGCGGACGCGGAGGGCATGGGACGATCATGACGTGATCGTCCTGCTCGTCGTCATCGTGGTCGTGCTCATCGGCCTGACCGCGGCCGCCGTGGCCGGTCGGGTCGGCGCCGGCACCCCGCCACCGGTGTCCACGCAGTCCTTCCAGCCGCTGCCGCCGGGAGAGCTCGACGCCGAGGACATCGCGGACCTGCGCTTCGACCAGGCGCTGCGCGGCTACCGGATGGACCAGGTCGACGGGGTGGTGGAGCGGCTTTTCGAGGAGATCCGGCAGCGGGACACGGAGATCGCCGAGCTGCGCGGCAGCGCCGAGCGCTGAGCACCGGTGGCCGCCTTCGACCTCCGCCGCGTCGTGCCGGCGCCGGTTCCGGTGGTGTGGCAGGTGGTCACCGACTTCGGCGGCTACGGCCGCTTCATCCCGCTGACCACCGTCCGCACCGACCCGGGACCACCCGGGCAGGGCTGGTGCTTCACGGGATTGACCGGGCTGGGCCAGCTGCGACTGCCGGACACGATGCGGTTGACCCGGTGGCGACCGCCCGTCCACGCCGCGGCGCCCGCGGCGTTCACGGTCGTCAAGACCGGCCCCCTCCTCGCCGGCTGGGCGGACGTCCAGGTGTCACCGCACCCGCAGGGCAGCCTGGTCCGCTGGCAGGAGGAGATCGTCCCCCGGCCGGTGGCCCTCGGCCGGCTGACCGCTCCGCTGCTCGACCGGGGCAACGCCGCGCTCTTCCGGCACGCCCTGGCACGGATGGCCGCCGAGGCGAGCCCGGGCGGCCGGTAGCGCCGTCTCGGTGCATGAGACGAGAGGTGCTGGGTAGAGGTCTGAGCCCCTGCAGTCCCGCCGAAGGGTGACCCCATCCGGCCATGAGCACGCTCGCCGACACGACCACCACGCACGACCACCACGGGTCCGGCGAGCTGAACAGGGGCCAGTTGGCGCGCGAGCTGCAGCAGGTGGTCCGCGGTGAGGTCCGCTTCGACGAGGCAAGTCGCCACCTCTACGCCAACGACGCCTCGATCTACCGCTTCGTGCCGGCCGGCGTGGTCATCCCCCGGGACGAGGAGGACGTGGTCGCGGCGGTCGAGGTCTGCCGGCGCCACCACGCGCCGATCCACGCCCGCGGCGGCGGCACCGGCCTCGCCGGCCAGACGGTGAACACGGGCGTGGTCTTCGACTTCTCGAAGTACATGAACCGGATCCTGTCGGTCGACGCCGAGGGCCGCACCGCGCGCGTCCAGCCCGGCGCCATCTGTGACGATGTGCGCAAGGCCGCCTTCGAGCACGGCCTGACCTTTGCCCCGGACCCCGCCACCCACGACCACAACACGCTGGGCGGGATGATCGGCAACAACTCCTGCGGCACCCACTCGGTCTACGGCGGCAAGACCGTCGACAACGTCCTCGAGCTCGACGTCCTCCTGTATGACGGCACCCGCCTCACGCTCGGGGTCGGCGAGGAGCAGCGCCTGCAGGAGATCATCGACGGCGGGGGCCGCCGCGGGGAGATCTACGCCGGCCTGCGGGACCTGCGCGACGAGTACGGCGACCTGATCCGGCAGCGCTACCCCGACATCCCGCGCCGGGTCTCCGGCTACAACCTCGATGACCTGCTGCCGGAGAAGGGCTTCAACACGGCGCGGGCGCTGGTCGGCTCCGAGAGCACCTGCCTGCTGGTGCTGTCGGCAACCCTGCGCCTCCTGCCGTGGCCGCCGAAGCACACGCTCGTCGCCCTGGGCTACCCCGACTCACCGGCGGCCGCGGAGCACGTGGTGGAGGTGCTCGACACCGACCCGATGGGGCTGGAGTTCTTCGAGTACGGCGTGCTCGACAACCTCCACCGCAAGCACTTCCCGACCCCGGGGGAGGACGAGCTGCCACCCGGGCACACGTTCGTGTTCGTCGAGTACGGCGGCCAGACCCAGGAGGAGTCCGACGCCGCCGCCCGGCGCCTCGTCGACCGGCTGCAGCAGCTGCAGGACCGATCCACCGCCAAGGTCATCAGCGACCCGGAGGTCCAGGACGACGTCTGGGAGCTGCGCAAGGGGGCGATCGGGTCGACGAAGATCCCCGGCGAGCACGCCGGTTACGCCGGGTGGGAGGACGCCGCCGTCCACCCGTCCCGGTTGAGCGACTACCTGCGCGACTTTCGGTCGCTCGTCGACGGATACGGCTACCACACGGTGCTGTTCGGACACTTCGGCCAGGGCTGCATCCACAACCGGCTCGACCTCGACATCGCCACCCAATCGGGGATCGACACGTTTGGCCGGTTCCTCTCCGACGCCGCCGACCTCGCGGTCCGCTACGGCGGGTCCCTGTCCGGTGAGCACGGCGACGGGCAGCTGCGGGCAGCCTTCCTGCCGCGGATGTTCGGGCCCGAGCTGGTCACCGCGTTCGAGCGGTTCAAGGACCTGTTCGACCCCGACGGGGCGATGAACCCCGGCAAGGTCGTGCGGCCGAACTCGCCCGTCGACGACCTGCGCGAGGGGGTCGACTACCGGCCTCCCGACCTGACCACCCACTTCAGCTTCGCGGAGGACGGCGGCTGGGCCGGTGCCGCCGACCGCTGCTTCGGCGTGGGCAAGTGCCGCCACCTGGAGGGCGGCACGATGTGCCCGAGCTTCATGGTGACCCGGGAGGAGAAGCACTCCACCCGGGGGCGGGCCCGCATGCTCTTCGAGATGATGCAGACGGCGGGGGAGCGCAGCGACCCCTGGCGCGACGAGGGCGTCAAGGACGCCCTCGACCTGTGCCTGGCCTGCAAGGGCTGCAAGGGCGACTGCCCCGTCCGCGTCGACATGGCCACCTACAAGGCGGAGTTCCTGTCCCACTACTACGAAGGGCGGCTGCGCCCGCGAACCGCCTACGCGATGGGCCTGATCCAGCAGTGGGCGCGTCTCGCGTCGATCGCTCCGCACCTGGTCAACCGGCTCGGCTCATGGTCCCTGACCGCGCCGCTGCTCAAGGCCGTGGCCGGTGTCGCGCAGGACCGCCAGGTGCCGCAGTTCGCGGGCCACACCTTCCGCGCGAGCCTGGACCGCTCCCTGCTGGGCGGTGCCGGCGCCCCGGTCCTGTTGTGGGCCGACACCTTCACCAACCACTTCCAGCCGCAGGTCGCCGAGGCCGCGGTGCGGGTGCTGCGCGCGGCCGGGTTCGCCGTGCAGGTCCCGGACCAGCACCTGTGCTGCGGCCGGCCGCTCTACGACTACGGCATGCTGCCCACGGCCCGGCGCTACCTGGAGCAGGTGCGCGACGCGCTGCGGCCGCAGATCGAGGCCGGGGTGCCGGTCGTGGGGCTCGAGCCGTCGTGTGTCGCGGTCTTTCGCGACGAGCTGCCCGGGATGCTGCCGGAGGACCCGCTCGCCCGTCGGCTGGCCGACCAGACGCTCACGCTCGCCGAGCTGCTGGGCCGGTATGCGCCGAGCTGGCGTCCGCCCCGGCTGGACCGGAAGGCGCTGGTGCAGGTGCACTGCCACCAGGGCGCGGTCATCGGCTTCGACAGCGAGCGTGCACTGCTCGAGCGGACCGGTCTCGACCTCGAGGTCCCGGACAGCGGATGTTGCGGCATGGCAGGCAGTTTCGGTTACGAGGCAGGGGAGCGGTATGACGTCTCGATCGCCTGTGGCGAGCGGGTCATCCTCCCGAAGGTGCGGGATGCCGCAGCGGACACGCTGATCCTCGCCGACGGGTTCAGCTGCCGCGAACAGATCGAGCAGAACACCGACCGGCAGGCGCTGCACCTCGCGCAGGTGCTCGACCTCGCGATGAACGGCGATGACCCTGCGTTGAACGGCGATGAACCCGCGATGAACCAGGAGGACTGAGCAGATGTCAGAAGAGAAGACGGCAGCGGATGCCTTCGTCGAGCGGTTGATCGAGTGGGGGGTCGACACGATCTTCGGCCTGCCCGGTGACGGCATCAACGGGCTGATGGATGCGCTGAACAAGCATCGCGAGCAGATCCACTACGTGCACACCCGGCACGAGGAGGTCGCCGCGATGGCGGCGGTCGGCTACGCCAAGTTCACCGGCAAGCTCGGTGTCTGCTTCGCCACGACCGGCCCCGGCTCGGCGCACATGCTCAACGGGATCCTCGATGCCCGGGTCGAGCAGGCACCCATCCTGGCGATCAGCGGGATGACCTACCACGACCTGGTGGGCACCAGCTACCTCCAGGACATCAACGAGGACTACATGCTCAACGACGTGACGGTCTACAACCAGCGGATCATGGGACCGGCGCACGTCACCAACGTCGTGGACTACGCCGTCCGCAGCGCCCTGACCGAGCGGGGACCGGCGCACCTGGCCTTCCCGATCGACTTCCAGGCTGCCCCGGCGGACTCGGGGATGCGCTACAAGCGCAATGTTCCCGGGCACACGTCGACCAGCTACCGGCCGCCGATCCGCGTGCCGGAGAACGGCGCGCTGCAGGCCGCCGCGGATGCCCTGCGAGGCAAGACCAAGCCCGCCATCCTCGCCGGCGCCGGTGCTCGCGGGGCCGGTGACGAGCTCGAGCAGGTCGCCGAGAAGCTCGGCGCCCCGGTGATCAAGGCCATGCTGGGCAAGGACTGCATCCCGGACGACTCCCCCTACACGACCGGGTCCATCGCCCTGGTCGGCACGTTGCCGAGCCAGGAGGCGCTCGAGCAGTGCGACGCGCTGCTCATCGTCGGCAGCTCCATGCCCTACATCGAGTGGTACCCACAGCCCGGGCAGGCGACCGTGGTGCAGATCGACGACATGCCCGAGCGGATCGGACTGCGCGCCCCGGCGGAGGTGGGGCTGTGCGGTGACGCCGCCGCGACCCTGCGGGCACTGCTGCCGATGCTGGAGCGCAACGAGAACCGGTCGTTCCTGCAGCAGGCCCAGGACGGGATGCGCGACTGGTGGGCCCTGATGGAGGAGCGCGGGACCCGCGAGGACGTCCCGATGAAGCCGCAGGTGCCGGCGTGGGCACTCAACGACGTGCTCGCCGACAACGCGATCATCTGCGGTGACTCCGGCACCGTCACGACGTGGGTGGCCCGTCAGGTCAAGGTGCGACGCGGCATGAACTTCAGCTTCAGCGGCACCAACTGCTCCATGGCGGCAGGGCTGCCCTACGCGATCGGCGCGCAGACGGCATACCCCGATCGGCAGGTGGTGGTGTTCACCGGCGACGGGTCGCTCACCATGCAGCTGGGTGACGTGATGACCTGCGTGCAGCACAACCTGCCCGTGAAGATCGTCGTGGTGCGCAACGACAGCCTGGGCCTGATCAAGTGGGAGCAGATGGTCTTCCTCGGCAACCCGGAGTACGGCGTCAACATGACGGCCCTGGACTTCGTGAAGTTCGCGGACGCCTGCGGCATCTACGGTGCCCGGGTGGAGGACCCCAAGGACTGCCTGCCCGCGCTGCGCGCCGCGATGCAGCACCCGGGCCCGGCGATCGTCGAGATGGTCGTGGACCAGAACGAGCCACCGATTCCCGCGAAGGCCACCACCCAGCAGATCAAGAAGCTGATGACGGCGCTGAAGGACGGCACCCCGAACCGCAACCGGATCGCGCTGCAGATGACCAAGGACATGCTCGACGAGTCGAGCTTCGAGGCGAGCCCGGGCAGCCGGATCCCGGACAAGGTGGCGGACGCGGCCTCCCACGTCGTGGACTCCGCACTGAAGCACACGAAGGGGTCCTGACCGGCCGTGGAGCCGAGCGGCCGGGTGGGGGACCCGGTCGCCGAGGACACGTTCCTCGGTCACCGGGCCCTGCAGGCGTGGCCGCTGATCCTGCTCACCACCGCACCGGTGCTGCTCGAGGCGGCCGTGCTGCGGTGGGTGCACTTCACCTCGGCGATGGGTCTGGCCCCCCAGGTGAGCGCCACGGCGACGTTCGGCGTCTTCCACGACCTGCGCTGGTTGCTGGTCTACCACCGGACGTGGTGGGGATTCGTGCTGGAGTTCCTGGCCGCGCTGGTCCTGCGCAGCCTCCTGATGGGCGGGATCGTGCACGCGGCCTGGCCGCCGGACGCCGCTCGCCCGCCGTTGCGGACGACGCTGTGGCGCAGTGCCGCCTTCACCTTCGCCACCATGGTCTTCCTGTCCCCGTGGGCGGTGGTCGCCCTGGCGGCCTCGGAGACCGCGCTGTCGTGGTTCTTCCTCGGTGAGCTGCTGCCGGTGCTCTTCCTGGGGGTCTTCCTCAGCAAGGGCGGGATCGCCAAGGGGTGGTGGCGCGGCATGCCCTGCTGGGGCGCGATGGGCTGGACGTTCGTGTCGTTCTTCATGCTCTGCCTCGACGCCATGGTGGTCAGCTTCACGCCCGGCTGGTGGCAGGTGCCGGTCGCCGGGGCCGCCGGCGCGGTCAACGCCTGGCTCTGGCACCGCACCGTGCACAGCGTCGTGCACGGCTCGCCCCGTGCTCCCCACCTGCCGACGGTGCCCATCGCCTACGTCGTGAGCGCGCTCTCCCTGGTCGCGCTCGGGCAGTTCTCCATCATCGGCACCCAGCTCGCGCAGCGGCCGGTGCCGCCGATCCGCGCGGCCCACGCCCCGCAGCTGCCCGACAAGATCCTCTTCGTGGCGGGCTTCGACTCCCTCTTCGAGCCGGCCCGCACCCGTGGTGACCCGGTCATCCACTACTCCTACCGCGGGCTGCGCAACGGGAAGCCGCTCGGCTACGGCCCGGCCTGGACGCACGAGTCGATGCTCCTCGCGGCCGACAAGCTCGCCCACCAGGTGCAGGTCGCCCACCGCCACACCGGTATGCCGATCGCTCTGGTCGGGCAGAGCGAGGGCACCTTCGTGATCCGTGCCTACCTCGAGCGCCACCCGGCGCGCCACGTCGACGCGGTGGTGCTGCTCAGCCCACTGGTGCGTCCCGGCCGGATCTACTACCCGCCGCCCGACCGGTCCTCCGGCTGGGGCTACGTCGCCGGCTGGGAGCTCCGGGGCATGCTCGCCGTCGTGCGGAAGACCAGCGGCACCCACCTGAACGCCGACGAGCCGTTCCTGCGCTCGGTGCTGGACAACGCCCCGCTCTTCCGGAACACGATGATGTGCCCGGTCAAGGGGGTCCGGATGGTGGCCTTCCTGCCGACGGTGAGCGCGGCGGTGGTCCCGCCGGGCGCCGTCTCCCACATCCCGACCATCGAGCTCCCGGGCCTGCACGCCGCGCTGCTCGGCCGGCCGTCGGTGCAGGAGCGGATGCAGCGGTTCCTGATGGGGCAGAAGGCCGGCAACGCGCCCGGCCTCTACTACCCGATCATCCAGAAGGCGTCCTCGGCGTGGGAGGCACCGGCGCTGGCGCTGTCGTTGAACCCCGTGTGGCACGCCCAGGGACTGCCGGACACCGCGTTCGGCGACGACGGCTGCGTCGCTGCGGCCAGTGGCCGGTGACGGTCGGTCGGCTCCGGTGCCGGCCGGCTGGTCAGCTCCCGGTGAAGGTGGGCTTCTCCTTGGCCAGGAACGCATCCACGGCCGCGGTGTGGTCGGCGCTGCCGCCGGTCAAGGTCATCAGCTCGGCTTCGTGGGCCAGCGACTCGGACAGGGGATGGCCGGCGGAGTACGCCACCGCGCGCCGGATGGACCCGTAGGCCAGGGTGGGCCCGGCCGCGAGCCTGCTCGCCAGCTCGCCGACCACCTGCTCGAGCTCGTCGGCGGTCACCACCTGGGTGACCAGCCCGAGCGAGAGTGCCTCCTCGGCCTTGATCGTGCGCGGCAGCAGCAGCAGCTCCTTGGCCTTGGCGGGGCCCACGAGTCGGGGCAGCCACCAGGAGGAGCCGGAGTCGCAGGACAGCGCGATCCCGGCGAAGGCCAGGTTGAAACCGCCGGAGTCCACCATGACCCGGAAGTCCGCGGCGAACGCGAACGCGGCACCGGCTCCCGCGGCCACACCGTTGAGGGCGGCCACCACGGGCTTGTTCATGGTCGAGAGCAGCTCGACGATGGGGCTGTAGTGCTGTGGCACCGTCTCCCACAGGGTGGGGTCCTGCGCCTTCAGGAAGCCGACGTGCTCCTTGAGGTCTTGGCCCACGCAGAACGCCCGCCCGGAGCCGGTGAGCACCACGCACCGCACGGATGCGTCGTCGGCGACCTCGCGCAGCGCCGCGAGCAGGGCGTCCTTGGTGGCGACGTCCAGGGAGTTCATGGCCTCCGGCCGGTTCAGCCGGACGGTGGCCACCCCGCCCTCGCGCTCGACCAGCACAGGCTGTGCGCTGTCGGTGGGCGTGCGATCCGGGGCGTCGGTCATCTCGTTCAGCTCCTCGAGGTGGTGGGTGCGGGATCGGTCGGGTGGTGGTCGGTGTCGCCGAGGCACTCGTCGACGAAGCGGCGTGCCAACGGCAGCAGGTCCGCAGCGAGGCGGTCGAACACCTCGGCGGCCTCCTGGCCCGGCCAGCCCTGGGGCAGCACCTCGCGGGGGAGGCCGGGGTCGTCGAAGAGGAACTTGCGCCACTCGTGCACGAGGGTCGTCCGGTTCGCGAACGCCCGGTCGGCCGGGATCTCCGAGGGCAGCTGCTCGCGCAGCCGGCACGCCCGCGCGAGGAACCGTGCGTAGGCCGTGCCGAGGGTGTCGAGGTCCCACAGGCCGGCGGCCAGGGCACGGGGGTCGTCGGCGAACCGGGCGTGGAACTGCCGGCTGGCCATGCCCTCGGCCCGCAGCGTGGCTGCCAGCTCGGCGCTCGCGCGAGGTGCGATCCACGTGTCGGCGGCCAGCCGGGCATACCCGAGATAGCTCAGGGCCGCGACGCTGCGCGCCCGAGCGGCGCGGCCGGCCCCCCGCTCCGTCACCACCAGGTGCCAGCGGCCGTCCCACTCGGGGGAGCCGGTGCGGTAGATGCGCGACCGGGCCTCGGCCAGCCGGTCCCGGGCCCGCTCCGTGGCCGCGTAGCCACGCTGACCGTCCCGCTCGGCCGGCTCGAGCCAGCCCTCCCGCACGAGCCGGGACACCGCGGTGCGGACTGCCGGCGGGGCGACCTCCACCGTCCCGAGCAGCCGGACGATCCCCGCGATGGGGGCCCAGCTGCCGCGGTCGGCGAGGTGGTCGCCATACAGGTCGAAGACCGCCGCACGAGCATGCACGCGCCCCAGTGTCGCGGATGCGGATTTCCACGCGTGCACGGGAGTGCGCGATAATACGTGCGAAGACGGTGTGCATCGGGCCCTGGCCCCGCGTGGAGGGTGCACACATCCCGTATCGACCTGTCCACGCCTGGAAGGGGTTCTGCGATGGCGGCGATGAAGCCGAGGACCGGAGACGGCCCGCTCGAGGTCACCAAGGAGGGGCGCGGCATCGTCCTGCGCATGCCCCTCGAGGGTGGCGGGCGTCTCGTGGTCGAGATGACGCCCGACGAGGCGGCGGCGCTCGGTGAGGCCATCAAGAGCTGCGACGGCGTCGCCTGAGGCATCTCGCACTCAGCACCGGGCCCCCGGAACCCCGCTGGTTCCGGGGGCCTTGTCGCGTCCGGGCGCGGCGAGGGAGCCGGCTACCGCTTGACCGCAGCGAGCAGGCCGTCCCCCGTGGGCAGCAGCGAGGGCAGCAGCCGCTCGTCGTCGCGCAGCTGCTTGCCGAGGTCCCGCAGCACGGTGGTCGCCTCGTCGCGGGCCGCCGGGTCGGCCACCCGGTCGTGCCAGAGCATGTTGTCGAGCGCCAGCACCCCGCCGCGGCGCAGCAGCCGCATCGCCTGCTCGACGTAGTCGGGGTAGCGCTCCTTGTCCGCGTCGATGAGCACCATGTCGTAGGCACCATCGGTCAGCCGCGGCAGCACCTCGAGGGCGTTGCCGGAGATGACACGGGTGCGTTGCGGCGGGATGCCGGCCGCGGCGTAGGCCTTCTTGGCCGCCCGCTGGTGCTCGGGGTCGACGTCGATCGTGGTCAGGATGCCGTCCCGGGGCATCCCGGCGAGCAGCCACAGCCCCGAGGTGCCGGCACCGGTGCCCACCTCGACGACGGCCCGCGCACCCACGGCCGCCGCGAGCAGGCGCAACGCGGAGCCCACGCCCGGGAGCACCGGGGTGCACCCCAGCTCCTCACCGCGCCGGCGGGCCTGCTCGACGACCTCGTCCTCGGCGATGAAGTCCTCCGCATAGGCCCAGGTCGCCGGCTTGGGTGCACTCATGCGGCACAGCCTAGTGCTCACCCGAGGTGCCGGTTCCTCAGCAAACACTCAGGCTGCTCCACCACGATGGAGCCATGAGTCGGAGCACCCCCGTCGTGAGCCCGCCCCCGGAAGGGTGGACCCCACCGTCGTGGGAGGAGATCGTCGAGCAGCACTCGGCGCGTGTCTACCGGCTCGCCTACCGGTTGACCGGCAACCAGCACGACGCCGAGGACCTCACCCACGACGTGTTCATCCGGGTGTTCCGGTCGCTGCACTCCTACCGGCCCGGCACCTTCGAGGGCTGGCTGCACCGGATCACCACCAACGTCTTCCTCGACAAGATGCGCCGCAAGCAGCGCATCCGCTTCGACGCGCTCGCCGACGACGCCGCCTCCCGCCTGCCCAGCCGTGAGGCCGGCCCGGAGCAGCACTACGCCGACACCCACTTCGACGACGACGTGCAGCGCGCGCTCGACGCGCTGGCTCCCGAGTTCCGGGCCGCCGTGGTGCTGTGCGACATCGAGGGGCTCTCCTACGAGGAGATCGCCGCCACGCTCGACATCAAGCTCGGCACCGTGCGCTCGCGGATCCACCGCGGCCGGGCCCAGCTGCGGGACGCACTGGCGCACCGTGCGCCACGCCCCACCACACGCACCGACACCACGACGAGCGGCCGCGCGGTCAGCGGCCGGCCGGTGGTCGGGACGAGCTGATGCCGGCCCTGCCCGGGGGCGACGGCAACCACCTCGGCGACCTGGTCAGCGCGTATGCCGATCGCCGCCTCCCAGCGGACCTCCAGCTGGCGGCCGACCGCCACGTGGTGGTCTGTGACCGCTGCCGCCAGGCGGCGGCGGAGGAGACCGAGCTCCTCGCCGCCCTGCGCTGCGACAGCGTGCCGACCATGAGCGCCGGCCTGGCCGCGAGCCTGATGGGGCTCGGCCAGCAGGAGCGGCCGCAGTCGCTCCCCGGGCCCGCACCGGTCGCCACCGTCTCGCTCGGCGCACCCGCGCTGCACCGCTCCGTCCGACACGCCGTGGCCGCCGCCGCGGTCGCCGCGAGTGTGTGCGGCATGGCGGCGTGGGCCATCGCCGGTCCCGGGCCGTCGGCGCACCCGGTGCAGCCCCGGTTCGCGCAGCCGTCCAGCCTGCGTCCCGGCGGTGAGGCCCGCCCGGCCCTTCCGGCGGCGTGGCATGCCGCGCGGGTGCCGGTCACCGCGGTCCTGGTGGACCAGCAGGGCGTGATGCGCTTCGGTCGGCCGGGTCCGGCACAATCGACCCCATGACCGACCAGGGGTGGCGCCGCCCGGGCGACGCACCCCCGCCGCCGCAAGGGCCGGCATACCCTCCTCCTCCGCAGTACGGCTCGGCGCCCTACGGCGCCCGCCCGAGCGGTCCGCGCGCGCCCACCCCCGCGCCGGCAGGGGTGGGCCAGGGGCTCGTCATCGGCTTGGTGGTGGGGGCGGTGGTCCTCGCTCTCGTGGCGGGACTGCTCGGCGGTGCCGTGGGCGCGTTGGTCGCTTCGCGCCGGGTGGAGCCGCTGCCACCGCCGACTGCCTCCAGCAGCTCGGCGCCGGCGCCCCCGCGCTCGGTCGCGGCCATGGCGGCGCGCGTCCTGCCGAGCGTGGTGACGCTGCGCGTCAGCGGCGGCGGTGAGGCAGGCACCGGCTCGGGGTTCGTCATCCGGCAGGACGGTTACATCCTCACGAACAACCACGTGGTGGCGGTCGCCTCCGGTGGTGGCCAGGTGACGGTGGAGTTCAGCAACGGTCAGCGCCTGCCGGCACGCGTCGTCGGGCGGGACGCGTCCTACGACCTCGCGGTGGTCAAGGTCGCCCGCGACTCCCTGCCGGTGCTGCGGCTCGCCCGTTCGGCGCAGGTCCGGGTCGGGGACCCGGTCGTGGCCGTCGGGGCACCGCTGGGGCTGGAGAGCACCGTGACCAGCGGCATCGTCAGCGCTGTCGACCGTCCCGTGTCCACGGCGGGGGAGGCGCAGGGCCGGTCCTTCCTCAACGCCATCCAGACCGACGCGGCGATCAACCCGGGCAACTCCGGTGGCCCGCTGCTCGACGACTCCGGCGAGGTGATCGGGGTCAACACCGCGATCGCGCGGATCCCGGGCGCCAGCCGCTCAGGGCAGTCGGGCAGCATCGGGCTCGGCTTCGCGATCCCGAGCGACCAGGCGCGCCGCACGGCCGAGCAGCTCATCGCCACCGGTCACGCCGCGCACCCGATCATCGGGGTGACGCTCGACCTGGGCTACTCCGGTCCCGGCGCGAAGGTGCTGGCGCGCACGCGCAAGGGACCTGACCCGGTCGTCCCCGGCGGCCCCGCCGCGCGGGCCGGCATCCACCCGGGCGACCTCATCGTCGCGATCGACGGGGAACGGATCCGCTCTGCCGAGGAGCTGATCGTCGCCATCCGGGCCCATGCGGTGGGGGACACGGTGAAGCTGACCATCCGCCGCGACGGCACGGAGCACCGGGTCACGATGAAGCTGGCGGGCAGGAGCGACTAGTTCCAGCCGCTGCGCATATCGTGGACCCGACCGCACCGCCCCCTGAGGAGTTCGATGGGCTTTTTCGACATCAACGGCTGGGAGTTCGTCATCCTGGTGGTTCTGGGTGTCATCGTGCTCGGCCCGGAGCGCCTCCCGGAGTACGCCGCGAAGCTCGCGCGCCTCGTCAAACAGGTGCGCAGCATGGCGGACGCGGCCAAGAGCCAGCTGCGGGACCAGATGGGGCCGGACTTCGAGGACGTCGACTGGGAGCAGTTCGACCCCCGGCGCTACGACCCGAGACGGATCGTCCGCGAGGCGCTGCTCTCCGACGGGGACGACGACGCGGCTGCTGGTGACCCGGCCTCGTTCGGCCAGCAGGCCGGCGAGCCCAGGATGCGGCGCACCAGCCCGATCCGGCACGACCCGTCGCTGCCCACGCCGTACGACACCGACGCGACCTGACCCGGGACCGGGTCTTCGAGCTGCTGCGTGCGTGCCATCATCCCCGAGATCGGGGCTGCCGGGCGGTCGGCGGGCCGACAGCGTGCCATCATCACCGAGATCGGGGCTGCCGGGCGGTCGGCGGGCCGAAAGCGTGCCATCATCCCCGAGGTCGGGGCTGCTGCTCAGCGACCGGCAGGGGTGAGCCCGAGCGAGCGCCCCGCCAGCCCGCGGGCGCGGGTCGCGAGGCCGCGGGCGATACCGCGCAGGGCGGCACCCGCGGCGGAGTCCGGCTCACCGAGGACGACCGGCATGCCCTGGTCGCCCCCCTCGCGCAGCCGGGTGTCGAGCGGGATCTGCCCCAGCAGCGGCACCTCGGCGCCCACCGCCCGCGTGAGCGAGTCGGCCACGGCCCGGCCGCCACCGGAGCCGAAGATCTCCTGGCGGGTGCCGTCCGGCAGCTCCAGCCACGACATGTTCTCGATCACGCCGACGAGCCGCTGGTGGGTCTGCAGGGCGATGGAGCCGGCTCGCTCGGCGACCTCCGCAGCGGCCTGCTGCGGGGTGGTCACCACGAGGATCTCCGCGCCGGGGATCAGCTGGGCGACCGAGATGGCGATGTCGCCGGTCCCCGGCGGCAGGTCGAGCAGCAGCACGTCGAGGTCTCCCCAGAAGACGTCGGCGAGGAACTGCTGGAGCGCGCGGTGCAGCATCGGGCCGCGCCAGACGACCGGCTGGTTGCCGGGGACGAACATCCCGATCGAGATGACCTTCACGTCGTGGGCGACCGGCGGCAGGATCATGTCGTCGACCTGCGTCGGTCGGTGCTCGACGCCCAGCATGCGGGGCACCGAGAAGCCGTAGACGTCGGCGTCCACGACACCGACGCGCAGCCCCCGCTCGGCGAGCGCGGCCGCGAGGTTGACCGTCACCGAGGACTTGCCGACGCCGCCCTTGCCGGACGCGACGGCATACACGCGGGTGAGCGAGCCGGGCTTGGCGAAGGGGATCTCCCGCTCGGCCGTGCCTCCGCGCAGGTTGCGGCGCAGCTCGGCGCGCTGCTCGTCGCTCATCACCCCCAGCTGCACGTCCACGCCGGTGACCCCGGGCACCTTGCTGACCGCTGCGGTGGTGTCCCGGGTGAGGGTCGACTTCAGCGGGCAGCCGGAGACGGTGAGCAGGACCGTGACCTGCACCTGCCCGTCGTCGGAGACGTCGACGGAGCCGACCATGCCGAGCTCCGTGATCGGCTTGCGGATCTCCGGGTCGTTGACGGTGGCCAGGGCGGCCCGGATGTCCTCAGTGCGTGGTGCCGGCATGCCTCCATGCTAGGTCGCGGTTCAGCGGTCCCCGTCGCTGGCATCGGAGGCCCGGCCGTCGGGGGTGCCCGGCGACTCCGTGACCGCGAGGCCCCGCTGGTCGAGGTGCTCCCCGAGGTGCTCGTCGAGCTCCTCCAGCAGGCTGCGCAGCTCGGAGCGCACGAAGTCCCGGGTCGCCATGTCCCGCACCGAGATCCGCAGCGCCGCGACCTCACGGGTGAGGAACTCCGTGTCGGCGAGGTTGCGCTCGTCGCGGTCCCGGTCCCGCTCGATGGTGACGCGGTCACGGTCGTCCTGGCGGTTCTGGGCGAGCAGGATCAGCGGTGCGGCGTACGAGGCCTGGGTGGAGAAGAACAGGTTCAGGAGGATGAACGGGTAGGGGTCCCACTTCAGGCCGTAGATGCCGACGATGTTGAGGGCGACCCAGACGATGATGAACACCGTCATGTAGAGCAGGAACCGCGCGGTGCCCATGAAGCGGGCGAAGGTCTCGGCGAAGTTGCCGAACGCGTCCGGGTCCAGCTGGGGTCGGCGGATCAGCTGCCCCCCCGTCTCCCGGGGCTGGTCCAGCCGCGGGGACTGCCGGCCACCGGCCGGGCGCACGCGCGGCGGGTCCTCACGCTCGGCCCGGCCCCGTGGCCGTGCCCGCTCCTCGCGCTCAGTGCTCATCGCTTCGCACTCCGTCGTCGCGCTCAGTGCTCATCGGTCACCTCGTGGCGCTCCTCCCGCCAGTCCTCCGGGAGGATGTGGTCCAGCACGTCGTCGACGGTGACCGCGCCGAGCAACCGGCCCTCCTCGTCGACCACGGGCACCGCCACCAGGTTGTAGGTGGCCATCATGCGCGTCACGATCCCGAGCGGCGCGGTGGGCGTCAGCGGCTCCAGGTCCTTGTCCAGCACGGCGCCCACCGCCGAGTGCGGCGGCTCCCGCAGCAGCCGCTGGATGTGCACGATCCCGAGGAGCTTGCCCGTCGGCGTCTCCAGCGGTGGCCGGCACACGAAGACGGTCGCGGCCAGGGACGGGGACAGCTCCTCGCGGCGCACCAGCGCAAGGGCCTCGGCGATCGTGGACTCCGGCGCCATGATCACCGGCTCGGTGGTCATCATGCCGCCGGCCGATTCCTCGTCGTAGCTCAGCAGCCGGCGCAGCGGTGCCGCCTCGTCGGGTTCCATCCGCTGCAGCAGCAGCTCCGCCTTGTGGCTCGGCAGCTCTGAGAGCAGGTCCGCGGCGTCGTCGGGCTGCATCGCCTCGAGCACGTCCGCGGCCCGGTCGGTGTCCAGCCCGGTCACGATCTCGACCCGGTCGTCCTCGGGCAGCTCCTCGAGGACGTCGGCGAGCTTCTCGTCGTCGAGGGCCCGGGCCACCTCGCCCCGCCGCTTCGGGGTCAGGTCGTGGATCGCCTCGGCGAGGTCGGCGGGCTTGAGCTCGTCGTAGGTCTCCAGCAGCAGGTCCGCCCCCTGACCCGCGGTCTCCACGTGCAGCCCGGACACGTCGGAGATGTCCACCAGCACCGTCTCGCCGCGGCGCCGCCGCAGGCGAGGCAGCGCGTGCGCCGGGGGTGTCCCCTTGCGGCAGAACACCTTGCTGATGACCCAGTCGCGGCTGCGCTCGAGCTCGATCGCGACGTCCTCGACGGTCGCGGTGTACGGCTCCTCGTCGGGCTCGCGCACCCGCACCTCGCGGTCGAGCAGCTGGGCGAGCACGAGCGTCTCGGTGGAGCGCTGCTCGAAGCGGCGCATGTTGACCAGGCCCGTGGTGATGACCTGACCGGCGTCGATGCTGGTGACCCGGGTCATCGGCACGAAGACGCGCCGTCGTCCGGGAACCTCGACCACGAGCCCGATCACCCGTGGCCGGCGGCGGGTCCGCCCGAACGACACCACGACGTCGCGGACGCGCCCCACCTGGTCGCCCAGCGGGTCGAACACGCTGAGGCCCGCGAGGCGCGCGACGAAGACGCGGGTCACCGGATTCACGGCGCCAAGGCTAGCGACCGCACGTCCGGGTCACCGGGACGCTTTGCCGTCCGGCTCAGTCCGTCGCAGCCGGCGCCGCCGATGCGGTCGGCCCCGGGCGTGCCACGGCAGCCAGCTGTCGGTCCGGGCCGGGGAGGGGACGGGGGCAGCGGCACCCGAGCGGTCGTCATACCGTCCGGGTTGCTCGAGCAGCTCCAGGGGGACGAGGGCGGTGACCACGTTCTCCTCGGCCCACCGCTGCACCGTGTCGCCGGCCGGGGCGTTGAGCCGGCCGGCCTTCAGCGCGGCGGTCGCCGCCTCCCACCGGTCGTCCTCGGGCACCACGCGTTCGGCGCGTGCGGTGGCTCGGACCAGCCGCCCGCCGGTGTCCTTGCTGCGCAGCGTCACCTCCACCCGCTCGGGCAGCTCCGGCAGGTGTTGCTCCCCAGGACCGCTGACGACGTAGGCGGTGTCCTCGACCCACGCATGCCACGCCGGCCACGCGCGGTCGCCGGGCACCGTGATCCACAGCACCTTCGAGGTGGTCGCGGCCTGCGCGAAGAGCCGCAGCGGGGTGGCGGGCTCGCCCGGGGTCGGGTCCGGCGCCGACGTCGCCTCGCTCTCGCTCACGAGGGCAGGGTATGCCGACCCGGCAGCGTGTGCCGACCCTCCCGCAGCTGCCCTGGCGAGGGGAACCACCTCCGTCCGGTGGCGTTTACCGATTCGTTGCGGTGGACGACGTATCCCGGGAGCGGGCCCACGCGTCTTCCTCAGTGACCGGCGTCATCGGGGGCGCCGGCACCACCGGGGAAGCAAGGGGATGGTGGGCATGGAGCTCACACGCAGGGGATTCATCACGGGGGCAACGGGACTCGCGGCCGGGGGAGCGCTGGCACTCGTCGGGGCACTGCCCGCGCTGGCGGTGAGCCACCCGACGTTGCGGTACGGCTCCCGCGGCGCGGCCGTCGTCACGCTGCAGCGCCGGCTGAACGCGTTGCGCTACTGGTGCGGCGCGGCCGACGGGGTGTTCGGCGGGCTCACCCAGCAGGCGGTGCTCGCGATCCAGAAGGTGGCCGGTCTGGTGCGCGACGGCATCTGCGGGCCGGTGACCTGGTCCCGGCTCGATGCCGGCGTGCGGGCCGGACCGCGGACCCGCAGCGGCTACTGGGTGGAGATCGACAAGCGCCACCAGGTGCTGCTGGTGGTGGACAACGGTCGTCTGAGGCACGCCCTCGCGACGAGCACCGGCTCGGGCAAGTGGTTCCGCTACGGAAGTCGCTGGCTGCGCGCCGTGACGCCCTCGGGCAGCTTCCGGGTCACCCGCTCGGTCAACGGCTGGGACTACGGGCCGCTCGGCGGCCTGTACCGGCCGATGTACTTCAACGGCGGCATCGCGGTGCACGGGTTCGGCTCGGTGCCGGCCTACCCGGCATCGCACGGGTGCTGCCGAGTCAGCCTGGGTGCGATGGACATGCTCTGGCGCACCCGGGAGATCACGGTCGGGCGCCGGGTGCTCGTCTACTGAGCCGGACGGTGGTGGGCGATCCTTTACCAAATCGTGTCGCAACCCGGGCAACGCGTTGCCGGTCGGCTGCGTCGACATGGGTGATGGTTGTCGTTGGTGCCGTGGCGGCCGGGCCACGAGAAGAAGCGAAGGGGGTCCACCTCGATGGTGCTGTGGCTGAGTCGGCGCGAGCTGGTGCAGACCGTCGCGGGCGTCGCGGCGGCCAGTGGCCTGTCGATCGCCGGTCTCTCCGGCGGCTCCGCGTCCACCCCGACACCCACACCGACGCCGGCCCCCACGCCGACTCCCACACCGACACCCACGCCGAGCCCGACCCCGAGCACGCCGGAGCCGCCGGCCACGACCGAGCCGACGCCCGCGATGCTGCGCGGCGGCGACTCCGGACCGGCCGTCCTGCAACTGCAGCAGCGGTTGAGCGCGCTGGGCTACTGGCTCGGCACACCGGACGGCAGCTTCGGCGCGGCGACCACGGCTGCGGTGGTGGCGCTGCAGAAGGTCGCGGGGCTCTTCCGCGACGGGGTCTGCGGCCCGGCGACGATGGCGCACGTCGAGGCGGGCACCCGCCCGGCGGCCCGCTCGGCCGGCGGCCACCACGTCGAGATCGACGTCAGCCGCCAAGTGCTGATGCTCGTCGACGGCGGGCAGGCGCGCACGATCCTCGCCACCAGCACGGGCTCGGGCGCGAAGTTCCAGATGGGCGACAACGGCCCGTGGTACACCGCGGTGACGCCGCCCGGCTCGTTCCAGGTCTTCCGGCAGGTCGACACGTGGGACAAGAGCCCGCTCGGGGCGCTCTACCGACCGAAGTACTTCAACGGCGGGATCGCCATCCACGGCTTCCCCGTCGTCCCCACCGAGCCGGCCTCCCACGGCTGCTGCCGCGTGAGCATCGGCGCGATGGACATGTTGTGGGCCAGCGGAGCCGTGCCGATCGGCACCACTGTGCTCGTCTACTGACTTGGCGCCCGGCGGCGTCGACCCACTGGGGAGCGGGTCCGCCGCCGGGGCCAACCAGACGACGCCGTCCACCCCGGCGGCCGCGTCAGCGGGCCGGGGTGCGGCGTCACCAACCCTCGGTGACCACGCCCGTCGACGTCCCTGCGGCCGCGGGCGTCACCAGCGGGCGACGGCTTCGGCCATCAGGTCGCCGAACAGCTCGTCCTCGTCGACCTCGAGGCCCTTGCGGGTGAACCACGCGCAGATCGTGTGGCAGTCCCGCTGCAGGTACTCGGGTCCGCGCGGGTTGCCGACGACGTCGACGATCTGTGGCCAGTCGATGACCACGAGGCGCTCGCCGTCCAGCAGGATGTTGTATGCCGACAGGTCGCCGTGCGCCCATCCCTCCCGCGCCAGCGTGGCCATGGTGGCGCGACACTGCTCGAACAGGTCGGCGAGCAGGTCAGGTTCGGGCCGCGTGCCGGCCAGGCGGGGCGCGGCCTGACGGGTGTCGGGATCGCCGATGAACTCCATC
Organism: Segeticoccus sp.; assembly: GCF_035708005.1. NCBI lineage: Bacteria > Bacillati > Actinomycetota > Actinomycetes > Micrococcales > Intrasporangiaceae > Segeticoccus > Segeticoccus sp. Next base: position 50,607 of record NZ_DASSTI010000054.1, read on the forward strand.
AGCAGCTCGCCCTCGTGCAGCTGCACGGGGTAGGGCACCGGCAGGCCGAGCGACCAGAGCTCCGCGAGCGCGCCGAACTCGGCCCCGGCCCACTGTGCGGAGATCATCTCCTTGCCGAAGCCGGTCCGCCGCGCCATGGCGCGCATCTCGCGGCTCTTGCGGACGCGGCGCCCCTCGAGGTAGCCGGCGTCGCGGTGGAACAGGCGGTGCTCGGCCGAGCGGAAGCGCTTGGCGGCCATGGTGACGTCCGCCGTGCCGTCGGTGTGGCCCGGGAGCCACCGGCGCACGACGTGGACGTCCGCCTCCTTGCCGGTTTTGAGGATCCCGAGGTCCTCCTCGACGGCGCCGAGGGCGGTGATGACCCACTCCGGACGCGGGGTGGGCCCGTGTTGTGCGCTGTCCCAGGTGGTCCAGCGCTCACCTTCGGGCGGTGCATCCGGGAAGGTGTCGATGGACAGACCGTCGAGGCGGTCGGGGTGGTCAGCGGGAGGAGCCGGGTGCTCCTCCGAGGTCGACGTGGTCGACCGGTTGGGGGTGGTCGACGAGGTCGACGAGGTCAGGTGTGACACGGAGGTTCTCCAGGAGGGGTAGGGGTCGGGTGCAGGCAGCACCCGGGACAGTCGTCGACATGTCACCCTCCTTTCGTGCCGTCCCGGCAGGTGCCGGGACGTGGTTCGTGGCTGTGACTCAGGCTGCCGCTCCGGCGTCGCGCGAGGCAACAGGTTTTCCAGCGGTCATCGCGGCGCGGCGACTGGGTGGTCGCCGCGGAGGGACCGCTGCGCGTGCTCCAGGAGGACCTCGCGCATCGTCTCGACGGTGTGGTGCGGCGTCCCCGTCAGCAACCGGATGGCGAGGCCGTCCGCGAGCGACATGAACTCCAGCGCGAATCGGTGGGCGTCCCGGGTCGTGAAGTCGCCGTGGGCCACCCCGCGGTCGACCACGCCGGCCACGAGGTCGAGCCAACGGCGGTGGAAGTCACCATGCACCGCCCGCAGCTCGGGGCGTCGCGCCGACTCGGTGGACACGTGCAGCCAGATGAGCCACTCGTCCTGCGACTGGCCGGGGCGAGGGAGCAGCTGGTCGATCAACCGGCGCAGGGCCGCGCCGGCATCGGACACCAGGTCCAGCTCCTGCTGCTGCCGGGAGAAGGCCTGTTCGGCGCACCGCAGCAGCGCGGACTGCAGGAGCTGCTGCTTGCTCGGGAAGTAGTGCCGCAGCGCCGCGACGCTCGTCCCACAGGCAGCGGCGATGTCGACGAGCCGCACCCGGTAGCCGTGACGGGCGAGGAGGTGCCACGTGGTGTCGAGGATCTCGCCGCGGCGTCGGGCCTCCCGTGTGCGCCTGGCCATGGCGGGACCGGCGTGCGGCGCGGCGGGGGTGGGACTGATCCCGCTGCCGAACAGCAGCCAGTCGGTGGACACGCTCATCCGCTCGGCAATCCGGAGCAGCTCGTCGGTGCGGAAGCGTCGCCGGCCGCGCATCGACTTCGACAGCTTGGTCGGTTCCAGCTCCACGGTGGCCGCGAACTCCCGGTGCGTCCCGCTCAGGTTGTCGGCCAGGTAGCGCACGCGGTCGGCCAGGGCGTCCATCACCGCAGCCTAGGGAGGCCGTTGCGAAAACCGCAATCGTCGATGGCCTCCAACGCCGGGCCCTCGCTACGGTCGGCCGCCTACCGACAGCCGTCAGAGAAGGGTGGCGAACGACATGAACCGCGACGTGGTGCTGACCTGCGCGCTCACCGGCGCCGGTGACACGGTCGGCAAGAGTGAGCACGTGCCCGTGACACCGGAGCAGATCGCGGCCTCGGGCATCGAGGCCGCCCGCGCCGGAGCCACCGTGGTGCACGTCCACGTGCGCGACCCGGAGACCGGCCGCGGTTCTCGCGAACCGGCGTTCTACGCCGAGGTCGTCGAGCGCATCGAGGCCAGCGGCGTCGATGTCATCGTCAACCTCACCGCCGGCATGGGGGGTGACCTGCACGTCCGCGATGCCGACCCCACGCACCCAGGCCCGGAGACCGACCTGGTCGGCGGCGTCGAGCGGCTGGCCCACGTCGAGCAGATCCGGCCGGAGATCTGCACGCTCGACTGCGGCTCGCTCAACTTCGGCGACCACGACATGGCCTACATCAGCACCCCCGAGATGCTGCGCGCCGGGGCCAAGCGGATCCAGGAGCTGGGCGTCAAACCCGAGCTCGAGGTGTTCGACACCGGGCACATCTGGATGGCCAACCAGCTGCACGCGGAGGGCCTGCTCGACGACCCGCCGCTCTACCAGCTGTGCCTGGGCATCCCCTACGGCGCTCCTGCCGACCCCCGCGTGGCGGCCGCCATGGTCGACCTGCTGCCGGACGGGGCCAACTGGGCCGGCTTCGCCATCGGCCGGATGCAGATGCCGATGGTGGCGCAGATGGTGCTGCTGGGCGGCAACGTGCGGGTCGGGTTGGAGGACAATCTGTACCTGTCCAAGGGCGTCAAGGCGACCAACGGCCAGCTCGTCGAGCGGGCCCGGACCATCATCGAGCACATGGGCGGACGGGTGGTCAGCCCGGCCGAGGGGCGCGACAAGCTGGAGCTGAAGCCCCGTGGGTGACCGGCAGGCACCGGTGCGGCCGGAAGACGTGCGCCGTGTCGCCTGCATCGGTGCCGGCGTCATCGGCGGGGGGTGGGTCGCTCACTTCCTGGCCCGTGGCTACGACGTCACCGCCTGGGACCCGGCCCCCGACGCCGCCGAGCGGCTGCAGCGTCTCCTCGCGGCTGCCTGGCCGGCCGTGACCGAGCTCGGCCTCGCGCCGGGAGGGCGCCGCGACCGGTTGTCCATCGCCCCCACGCTCGAGGCAGCCGTCGCGGACGCGCAGTTCGTGCAGGAGAGCGCACCGGAACGGCTCGACCTGAAGGTGCAGCTGCTCGCGGACCTCGACGCGGCCACACCGGAGGGCGTCGTGATCGCGTCGTCCACCTCCGGCTACGGCATGAGCGAGATGCAGCTGAAGTGCACCCGGCCGGATCGGCTCGTCGTGGGGCACCCGTTCAACCCGCCCTATCTGATCCCCCTGGTGGAGGTGGTCGGTGGCGAGTCGACCTCGGCCGACACCGTCGCGTGGGCAACGCGCTTCTACGAGCTGACCGGCAAACGCGTCATCACCATGGACCGGGAGGTGCCGGGCTTCATCGCCAACCGGCTCCAGGAGGCGATCTGGCGGGAAGCGTTGCACATGGTCGCCGAGGGTGAGGCGTCGGTCGAGCAGATCGATGCGGCCATCGTGGACGGCCCGGGCCTGCGGTGGGCGTTCATGGGCCCGTGCCTCACCTTCCACCTCGCCGGTGGCGAGGGTGGCATGGCGCACATGCTCGACCACTTCGGTCCCTCGTTGGAGGCGCCATGGACCCGGTTGACCGCCCCCGCGCTCACCGAGGAGCTGCGCGACGCCATGGTGGCCGGCTGCGACGCCGAGGCCGACGGCCGGACGATCAGTGACCTGGTGGCCGAGCGCGACCGCGGCCTGGTGGCGGTGCTGCGGGTGGCCGAGGAACTGCGGTCGGGGCGGCCGTGACCGTCCCCGTCCCCACGCACCGCGAGCCGGTGCGGGCGGAGTGGATCGACTACAACGGCCACCTGTCCGAGCCGTACTACGTCCTCGTCTTCGGCCACGCCACGGACGGGCTCATGGACCACGTGGGGCTGGGGCCGGCATACCGAGAACGGACCGGGTGCTCGCTCTACACCGTGGAGGCGCACGTGCGCTACCTCGACGAGGTCGCGCGCGGGGCGCGGCTGGAGGTGGACGCCCGGGTCCTCGGCGTGGACGAGAAGCGGGTCCACTACTGCCTGGAGATGACCGTCGACGGGACCGTGGTGTCCACCGAGGAGCTGCTCGGCCTGCACGTCGACAGCACTGCCGGCAGGGCGGTTTCCTTCCCCGAGGCGACAGTTGAGATGCTCCGGGGACTGACGCAGCCAGCTCCGCCGTATGCCGGCCGCGCGGTGGGGCTGCACCCGCGCTGACCTGACACCCATGACGAGAGGACCGACCGGGCACATCCCACGACCCGCGACCTGCTCCCGCTGATCGAAGGAGACCCTGGTATGCCCAGGCACCGAGGTAACCACGACGAACGCCTGCTGAGCCGGCGCCAACTGGTCCGCACGGCCGGGGCGGGAGCAGTACTGCTCGCCAGTGGCGCCCTCGCAGGGTGCGGCACCGCCGCGATCCCCGGGGCGCAGGCCGCGACGGACGTGGGAGGCTCCCGGGGCGGGCGGCTCAGGGTCGGCGTCGTCGGTGGCTCCGCCAAGGACACCCTCGATGCGCACGGCCCCGTCACGCACCCGGACGAGGCTCGTGTCATCAACCTCTACGACACGCTGCTGGAGTTCGACCACGACTACCGCCTCCAGCCCGCGCTCGCCGAGTCCGTCGAGGCCAACAAGGAGGCCACCGTCTGGACGGTCCGGCTGCGGCCGGGGCTGGAGTTCGGCAACGGCAAGACGATCACCGCCGACGACGTGGTCGCCACGATCCGGCGCATCGCCGACCCCCAGGACCCCAAGTCGGGGGCTGCCGGCTTCGCAGCCGTGGACCTGCACGACCTGACCGTGCTCGACAACCGAACGGTGCGGCTGCACCTCAAGACCCCGGACGCGACGCTGGATGACCAGTTTGCGCAGTACAGCAACGGGATCGTCCCCGCCGACTATGACCCGAAGCGGCCGGTCGGCTCCGGAGCCTTCACCGTGCGCTCCTTCCAGCCGGGACTGCGCAGTGTGTTCTCGGCGAACCGGAACTACTGGCGCCCGCACGAACCCCAGCTCGGCGAGCTGGTGATCATCGACTTCCCGGACGACACCGCCCGGGTCAACGCCCTGCTCGGCGGTCAGGTCGATGCCATCGACCAGTTGCCCATCGCGCTCATCAACGTCATCAACGGCGACCCCGGACTGCAGGTGCTGGAGAGCCAGACCGGGGCGTGGCTGCCGTTCACGATGCGCGTCGACACCCCGCCCTTTGACGATGCACGGGTCCGCCAGGCCCTGCGCCTCGTGGTCGACCGCGAGCAGATGATCAACCAGGTGCTCAGCGGTCACGGACGCATTGCCAACGACCTCTACTCGCCGTTCGACCCCTGTTATGACACGAGCCTTCCGCAACGGCACCAGAACATCGACAAGGCGCGGTCGCTGCTGCGCCAGGCCGGCAAGGAGGACCTGTCCGTCGAGTTGGTGACCTCCCCGGTGGCCGCCGGACTGGTCGAGGCGGCGCAGGTGTTCGCGCGCCAGGCGGCTGCGGCCGGAGTGAACGTGCACGTCCGCAAGGTCGACCCGGGGGAGTTCTACGGCGACAAGTACCTGAAGTGGCCGTTCGCCCAGGACTTCTGGTTCACCCGCAACTTCCTGCCGCAGGCGAGCAGCGGCAGCATGCCTGACGCGCCCTACAACGAGACGCACTGGAACAACAAGGAGTTCATCTCACTGGTGCGGCAAGCCAAGGCGACCGTCGACCGGGAGGACCGGTGCCGGCTGATCCAGCAGGCGCAGCAGATCGAGCACGAGTCCGGGGGCTACATCATCTGGGGATTCACCAACCAGGTGGACGCCTACAACGTGCGCGTGCACGGCCTACGGCCGGATCGCAGCGGGATCCCGTTGTCCGGCTACAAGTTCCGCCAAGTCAGCTTCGGCTCGTGAACAGGAGTGTGCGATGACGAAACTCCTGGTGCGCAGGATCCTCAGCGGATTGGTCATCCTCTTCGCGGTGTCGATCCTCGTCTTCCTCACCACCAAGGCGCTCCCCGGTGATGCGGCGCAGGCGATCCTCGGACGGGAGGCGACTCCCGCACGGCTGGCCGCGGTCCGGAGCCAGTTGCACCTCGACCAGTCACCGGTGATGCAGTACCTCGCCTGGCTGAAGGGCATCCTCACCGGCCAGCTCGGCTCCTCGTTCGCCACCGGCGAGTCGATTGCCTCACTGATCACCCCGCGCATGATGAACTCGTTGGTGCTCATGGGCATCTCAGCTGCCATCGCAACGCCCGTGGCGATCGTCCTCGGCACCTGGAGTGCCCTCCGCCGCGACCGTGCCGCTGACCACCTGACTTCGATGGTCACCCTCGTGCTGGCGTCCATGCCCGAGTTCGTGGTCGGCATCCTGCTGGTGCTGCTGCTGTCGACCGGGGTGTTCCACCTCCTGCCCGCCGTCTTCGTCGCGAAGCGGCCCGGTCCGATCTGGGTCGACCCCAGCCAGCTCGTGCTCCCGACCCTGACGCTCGTCCTCGCGGTCGGGCCCTACATCGTGCGGATGATGCGAGCGACGATGGTCGAGGTGCTGGAGAGCCAGTACGTGCTGCAGGCACGGCTGAAGGGGCTTCCCGAACGGGTTGTGCTCTGGCGACACGCCATCCCGAACGCCATCGGGCCGGTCGCCCAAGTGATCGCGCTCCAGCTCGCGTGGCTGGCCGGCGGCGTCGTGATCGTCGAGTTCCTCTTCAGGTTCCCCGGCATCGGCTTCGCCCTCGTCGATGCGGTCAACAACCGCGACATCCTCGTCGTGCAGGACATCTCGTTGCTCATCGCGGCGGTCTACATCGTGGTGAACCTGGCGGCGGACGTCGTGGCCCTCGCCGCCAACCCCAGAGTGAGGACGGCAGCCCGATGAGCACCATCACCCCCACCGTGGCCAGCACCCGCCGCAGGATGCGCCGTCAGTCACTGCTGCGTCAGGCAGCTCGCGTCCGACGCACCCAAGTCGGCCTCGTGCTCGTGGCGGTCGTGCTCGCGGTCGCCTTCGTCGGCCCCTTACTGGCACCGTACGGCCCGACGGAGTTCGTCGGCCAGCCCTACCTCGCGCACGCGAAGGGAACCGCATTCGGTACGGACGACCTCGGCCGGGACGTGCTGTCCCGCTTCCTCTGGGGCGGCCGCTGGCTGCTCGCGCTCTCGGCGCTCGCCACCCTCCTGGGCGTGGGGGTCGGCGCGCTCGTGGGGCTGGCCGCGGGCTACGTCCGGGGCTGGCTGGATGAACTCCTCATGCGCGGCGGTGACGTCCTGCTGGCCTTCCCCCAGGTCGTCATCGCCCTGCTGCTGCTCACCGTCGTCGGACCGAAGAAGTGGCTCCTGGTGCTGGTCGTCGCCCTGGGCCACGCACCCCGCACCGCGCGGGTCGTCCGTGGGGCGGCGCTGAGCGTCGTCGGCCGCGACTTCGTCGAGGCGGCCGAGTCCGCTGGAGTGCCGGCGTGGCGCATCCTCGGCCGGGAGCTCCTCCCCAACGTGACCGGGTCGCTCATGGTGGAGGTGGGGCTGCGGCTCACCTACTCGATCGGGCTGATCGCGGCCCTGAGCTTCCTGGGCCTGGGGCTGCAGCCCCCAGCGGCGGACTGGGGCCTGATGATCAACGAGAACCGGGTGGCGCTGACCGTGCAGCCGTGGGCGGTGCTCCTCCCCGTACTCGCCATCGCGGTGCTGACGGTGGGCACGAACCTGGTCACCGACGGCCTCGCCCGCGCGTCCGCGGGCATCGGACGAGGAGTGGAGTCATGAGCAGTGCCCTGCGGATCGAGGACCTGCGCGTCGACGGCAGGCCGTCCGGTGCGGCCATCATCGATGACATCCACGTGGTGCTGCACGCCGGAGACGTCCTGGGCGTGGTGGGGGAGTCGGGTTCCGGCAAGTCGACGCTGGCGCTGGCGGTGCTTGACTACTTCAAGGACGGGACTGCGCTGGCGGAGGGCTCGGTCCGGATCGGCGACACCGAGCTGACGACGCTGCCGGCGAGGCAGGTGCGACGGCTGCGGGGACGGCACGTGGCCTACATCCCCCAGTCGCCGGCCTCCGCGCTGAACCCGGTGCTGCGCATCGGCACCCAGCTGCGCGAGTGCCTCGCGTCGAAGGACTCCGGAAACAGCGGTCCGGAGGCAGCGGCCGGGGTGGAGCGCATGCGCGAGGTCCTGCGCGAGGTGGCCCTCCCGGACACCGACGACTTCCTTCGTCGGTATCCGCACCAGCTCTCGGGCGGCCAGCAGCAGCGGGTGGCCATCGCGATGGCCTTCATCGCCCGCCCGGAGGTCATCGTCCTCGACGAGCCGACGACCGGATTGGACGTGACCACGCAGAAGCACGTTCTGGCCACGGTGCGGGACCTGTGCGCGGACTACGACGTGGCCGCCGTCTACATCAGCCACGACATGGCGGTCGTCGGGGAACTGGCCGACCGGATCGCGGTCATGTACTCGGGTCGCCTCGTCGAGGTCGCCCCGGCACCCGACCTGCTCACCCGGCCGCAGCACCCCTACACGGTCGGGCTGCTGTCGTCGGTGCCTGACCTGTCCGGGCGTCGGCAGGTCGACGCGATCCCGGGCTTCGCCCCCTCACCGTTGAACCGACCCACCGGCTGTGCCTTCGCGCCGCGGTGCCCCCTCGTCGTCGACGAGTGCCTGGTAGCACCCCCGGAGCAGCGAGCGATGGGACCTGAGCACACGGTCCGCTGCCGGCGTGCCGGGGAGCAGCCGCTGCGGCTGCGGCTGCGGACCCCGCACCCGGAAGGCTCCGACACCTCCGCGCCCCCGCAGCTCGCCGTCCAGGAGCTCCGCGCGTGGTACACGGGCGTGCCGGTGCTCGAGGGCATCAACCTGCAGGCGAACGTGGGGGAGTGCCTCGCCCTGCTCGGAGAGTCCGGCAGCGGGAAGACCACACTCTCGCGCTGCGTCGCGGGGTTGCACCACCAGTATTCGGGTTCGGTGACCCTCGACGGGGAGGAGCTCCCCCACTCCACTCGCCAGCGCACTCGCGAAGAGCGGCGCCGGGTGCAGTACATCTTCCAGAACCCCTACGAGTCGCTGAACCCGCGTCGCACCGTGCGGGAACTGGTCACCGGCCCGATGCGGTATCTCGTCGGGAACGTCCCGGACACCGAGGAACGGTTCCAGGGCGTGCTCGCCCGGGTGGCGCTGCGACCCGACCTCGCGGACCGCTACCCCGAGCAGCTCAGCGGCGGGGAGCGCCAGCGCGTCGCCATTGCCCGCGCGCTCATCGCCGAGCCGGAGGTGCTGATCTGTGACGAGATCACCTCAGCGCTGGACGTGTCGGTGCAGGCCTCGATCTCCGAGCTGCTCGCCGAACTGCAACGTGATCTGGGCCTGACGCTGCTCTTCGTCACCCACAACATCGCGCTGGTCCGCAACGTCGCCCAGTCGGTGGCTGTGCTCTCCGGCGGCGTCCTCGTCGAGCAGGGCCCGGTCGACCGGGTCTTCGAGCAGCCCGCGCACGAGTACACCCGCAGCCTCATGGCCGACACCCCTACCTTCCAGCTCACCGGGCAGGAGCCGTGACCTCGCCCAGCGGCCGGCTCTATCCCGAGAACGCCCGCCTGCTCAGCGAGCTCGACGACGCACCGCTGCCCGGCGACCCACGGTTCGACCTCTCACGCTCCCGTGCGGAGGTGAGCCGCACTGCTCCGACGTGGTTGGGAGCGGGAGCCTGCACGGTGGTCGACCTGGCCCTCGCTGGCGTGCCGTGCCGGCTCTACCGGCCCCCGGACGCGCAGGGCGTAGCGGTCCACGCGCACGGTGGTGGCTTCGTCGAAGGTGACCTCGAGACCCACGACGCGGTCTGCAGGGAGCTTGCGGTCTGCTCCGGCTGGGCCGTCGTGGCCGTCGACTACCGGTTGGCGCCCGAGCACCCGTTCCCGGCAGCCTACGAGGACGTCGAGGCCGTCGTTGAGGTCGTGGCTCGCGCAGATCCGCGCCCCGCTGGTCTGGCCCAGGTGCCCCGTCGGCCGCTCGCCCTGGTGGGCGACAGCGCCGGGGCGATGATTGTCGCTGGCGTCGCCCTGCGGGAACGGCGTGCGCGTGGGCAGGGCCCCACCCGCTTCGCCCTTCAGGTCCTCGTCTACCCGGACTGCGGGCAGGTGGACGGCCTCACCACGGTGCCGGAGATCCAGCGCGGCTTCGGCCTCACCCCGGAGGCCCGCGAGTGGTATCGCAGCGCCTTCGTCCCCGATGGCTCCGACGCTGAAGAGCTGGCTCCCTTGCGCTCCCGCTCGTATGCCGACCTGCCACCGGCCGTGGTCATCACCGCCGAGCTCGATCCCTTGCGCGAGAGCGCGGAGGAGTATGCCGCCCGCCTCGCCGGTGCCGGAGTCCCGGTGGTCTGCACCCGCTACCTCGGTGCGGTGCACGGGTTCTGGCGGCGCCCGGGCCATCTGGCCTCGGCCACCGCCGCCGTGGACCAGGCGGCCACCGCACTCCGGCGCCGGGCGAAGGAGCTGCTGGCCGGTGAGGCCGGCGCCTGACGGCTCTTACCGGCCCGACCACCGGGGTGGGCGCTTCTCCTCGAATGCCCGCGCACCCTCCTTGGCGTCCTCGCTGGCCAGCACCCGCTGGTAGGCGTGCAGCTGAGCGTCGCGCATGAGCCGAAACCCCTCCGCGGCACCGACCGACTCCGTGGTGCGGGTCACCTCCTTGACCGCGGCCACCGACAACGGCGCCGCGGCGCAGATCTCCTCGGCGAGCGCCACGGCCTGGTCGCGCAACTCGGGGCCCGGTACGACCCTGTTGGCCAGGCCCCACCGGCCCGCCTCCGCCGCGCGCATCCGCCGGCCGGTCAGCAGCAGCTCGGTCGCGATGGCGCGAGGGAGCCGCTGCGGCAACCGGATCATGCCACCGGAGTCCGGCACCAGTCCTAGACGCACCTCGGGCACGGCGAACTCGGCGTGCTCCGCGGCGACCAGGAGGTCGGCCGCGAGCGCCAGCTCGAAGCCACCTCCGACCGCCAGCCCGTTGACGGCCGCGACCACCGGCTTGGCCAGGTTGAAGAACTCGGTCAACCCGGCGAAGCCGCCCGGGCCGTGGTCGGCATCCGGGGCCTCGCCCTGGGCGGCTGCCTTGAGGTCCCAGCCGGCGGAGAAGAACCGGTCACCGGCACCGGTGAGGACGGCCACCCGCAGGTCCGGGTCGTCTGCCAACCGGACGAAGGCCTCGTGCAGCAGCCGGCTGGTCCTCACGTCGATGGCGTTGGCTGGCGGTCGGTTCAGCGTGATGAGCAGCACGCCGGGAGCGACGTCCTCCTGCAGCACGGCCCCGGTCATCGGCAGGCTCCTTCCTCGGTGGCGGCACGGGGTGGTGCGCCTCGGTCGGTGGCGTGCGCGGAAGGCACGGTCCCGCGCAGCAGGACATCAACGGCGACGACACCCTGTCCCTGGGGGAGGACCAGCAGCGGGTTGACCTCGACCTCGGCGACGTCGGGCGCGGACTGGACGTAGTCGGCGAGAGCGGAGACGGTGCGAACCACGGCCTCGACGTCTCCGCTCGGCGCCCCGCGAGCGCCGTCGAGCAGGGGCCAGGTCCGCAGTCGCCGCAACGCCGCTCGGACCGCGTCGGCCGTCACGGGAAGCAGCAGCACCACGGTGTCCCGCAGGACCTCCACGAGCGTGCCACCGGCGCCGAGCGTCAGTGCCGGACCGAACAGCGGGTCCCTCCGCACGGCGACCACCAGCTCGGCGACGGTCCCCGGCACCATCCGTTCCACCAGGAACGAGTTCGCCAGTGGTGCCAGGTCGGCGACCGCGTGTGCGACGTCGTCGGCGCTGCGCAGGTTCAGGCGCACGGCCCCGACGTCGCTCTTGTGGGCCAGCCCGGGTGCCAAGGCCTTCACGACGACGGGGAAGCCGATCCTTCGGGCGGTCGCGACGGCGTGTGCCGCGTCCGTCGTCGCCCCGACGGGGACGGGCACGCCCTGCGCCGCCAGTGCCTGCTTGCCGGTCCATTCGTCCACGACACAGCCGCTGCGTGGTGCCGTCGGGGAGGCACCGGTCACGGCAGGGATGTCGGCGGCGTGGTTGCGGGCCACGGCGATGCCGGTCGCGGCCGCCACGGCCCGGAGGCCGTCGGCGGTGCCCTGCAAGGGGGCGATGCCCTGGTCGAGCAACCAGGTCCGCGCGGCCTCCGGTAGGCCTTCGGGGAGCGTGCTGAGGACGGCGGCGGGGGCGCGGGTGGCGCGATGGGCCCGGGCGAAGGCCTCGAGGGTGCCCCACCACGCGTCGCTGTCCGCAGGGGGTCGCGGCACGTCCAGCACCAGGATGTGCAGGTCGAGCCCGGAGCCGAGGAGCGCGTGGAAGCAGGCCTCCTGCGCGAGCGGGTCGCCCCAGACGTAGGTGTGGTAGTCCAGCGGGTTGCCGACCGCGACGGACGGCCCGAGCACGTCGCGAAGTCGCGCCTCCGTGCGCGACGGCAGGGACGGCATACCGACGTGGTGGCGGTGGGCCAGGTCGGCGACGAGGGCGGCCTCACCGCCCGAGCAGCTGGCCGACGCGATGCCCCTGCCGGGAAGGGGGCCGTGCACGTGCAGCAGCTTGAGCGTCTCCACGAAGGTGGACACGTCGTGCACGCGCGCCATCCCGTGTCGTGCGAACATCGCCGCCCACAGCTCGTCCGCGCCGGCGAGGGAGGCCGTGTGGGACAGGCCGGCTCGAGCGCCGAGCTCGGAGCTGCCGGCCTTGAGGACGACGATCGGCACACCGCCCCGCAGGGCGGACAGCGCCGCGCGCGAGAGGGCCGCCACGTCACGTACGCCCTCCAGGTGCAGCCCGATGGCTGAGATGCGTGGGTCGGCGAGCATCGCCTCGATGAGCTGCGGCACGTCGGTGACCGCCGCGTTGCCCACGGCGGCGAGCTGAGCCAGTGGGAGGGACCGCTGCTGCATGGTGAGGTTCTGGGCCAGGTTGCCGCTCTGGGTGATGACGCCGACGCCCCGGTCCACCGGCTGACCGCCGTGCTGGTCCGGCCACAGGGCGACGCGGTCGAGGTAGTTCAGCACCCCCATGCAGTTCGGACCGACCAGCGCCATGCCGTCGGCCGCCTCGACCAGCTGCTGCTCGAGCTCCCTTCCGGCGGAGCCGGATTCGGCGAAGCCGGAGGCGTGGCACACGACGCCGCCCGCGCCGCGGGCGGACAGCCCACCCACGACCCGCACGCTGGCGGCCGCAGGGACCGCGACCAGGGCTGCGTCCGGTGCCTCCGGCAGTGCCGCCACATCCGGGTAGCAGCGCAGGCCTTCGAGGGCGTCTCGAGACGGGTGGACCGGCCACAGCGCACCGGTGAACCCGAGGTCACGGCACTGGCGCAACGCCACAGCGGCCCGCTCGCCGCCCACGAAGGCGACGTGTCGGGGAGCCAGCAGGCGCTGCAGCGCGCCGGCCCGGGTGCCGGTCACGAACCGAGCGGGCGCAGCAGGGAGCGGGCAATGATGTGCCGCTGGATCTCGCTGGTGCCGTCCCAGATCCGCTCGACCCGGGCGTCGCGCCAGAAACGCTCGATCGGCAGTTCCGCCATCAGTCCCATCCCGCCGAAGATCTGCACCGCCCGATCGGTGATGCGGCCCAGCGCCTCCGACGCGAACAGCTTGGCCATCGCGGCGTCCTGGTCGCTCATGGTTCCGTGGTCGAGGCGGGAGGCGGCACGCAAGGTGAGCAGGTCGGCCGCCTCCACCTCGGTGGCCATGTCCGCCAGTGCGAACCCCACGCCCTGGAACCGCCCGATGCTCTGGCCGAACTGGGTACGCTGCGCCGCCCACTCGGTGGCCAGGTCCAGCACGCGGCGCGAGCGGCCTACGCTGGTCGCCGCCACGCTCAGCCGACTGGCGCCGAGCCATTCGCCCATGAGGTCGAATCCCCGGCCCTCTTCGCCGAGCCGTTGGCCGACCGGGACCCGGCAGTCGACGAAGGACAGCTCGCACTGGTGGTAGCCGCGGTGCGACACGCAGGCCGAGCCGCGTCGGACGGTCAGCCCCGGGCTGTCGAGGTCGACCAGCAGGGCGGTGATCCGCTTCTTGGGGCCGGCCGTGGTCTGCTCGGCGCCGGTCGCAGCGAACAGGATCACGAAGTCGGCCATGTCAGCGTGGCTGATGAAGTGCTTCGTCCCGTTCACCACGTAGTCCCCGCCGTCCCGCACCGCGGTGGTGGCCATCGACCGGATGTCGGAGCCGGCGCCCGGCTCGGACATGGCGAGGCAGTCGTGACGTTCGCCGCGCACCGTGGGCAGCAGGTAGCGCTCGCGCTGCTCGCCGACACAGGCGAGCAGGATGTTGCTCGGGCGTGCCACCAGGCTGTGGAGCGCGTAGCTGGCCCGCCCGAGCTCGCGCTCCACGAGAGTCATCCCCACGGCGTCCAAGCCCGGGCCCCCCACGTCCTCGGGCATGTTCGCGGCATACATCCCGGCGGCGACGGCCTTCTTGCGCACCTCGGCGGCGAGCTCGGGAGCGACCTCGTCGCAGCGCTCGACCTCCTCCTCGTGCGGATAGAGCTCGCGCTCGACGAAGCTGCGGGTGGTCTCGACGAGGGCGTGCTGCTCGTCGGTGAGCTCCAGGTCCACGGGCGATTCCTCCTCTGTGCGGCGAGCTGGTCAGTGACGAATGCCCATCGGCCGTCCCACGACGTCGGGGACGGGGAGGGCGGCGTGCCGCCGGGCGACGGCGGCCACATGGCCGGCGATCTCCGGAGGGAGCGGGGCGGAGCGGCTGGCCTGCGTGTCCACGTGCACGAGCAGCTGCTCGGCGGTGGCCAGCAGCCGCTGGTCCCCGCCGTGGCGCATCTCGTGGAAGAGGTGCAGACGCTTGGCGTCGTGGTCGAGCAGCTGGAGGCTCAGCTCGAGCGGCTCGCCCTCACTCGCCTCCCGCAGGTTGTGCAGGTGCGTCTCGACCGTGTACAGCGAATGGCCCTCGTCCCGGTAGGTCTCGTCGATCCCGAGGTAGCGGAAGAAGGCGTCGGCGTTGTCCCCGAAGGCGAGCAGGTAGCACGACTCGCTCATGTGGCCGTTGTAGTCGACCCACTCCGGCGGGACGGTCGTGCGGTGCAGGCGAAGCGGTGCGTCGATCCCCGCCGTCTCGTCCCAGTCGCGGCGGCCGGTGCCCTCATAGGGCGTGACCACCCCGTGTGCCTTGCCCATCGAGCCCGCCTCCGCATAATGTGCGACGTAGATTCGGAACGTGCAACGACCGTACGAAGGAGAGGCGCCGTGGTCAAGGGAGTGCCGTCACCCAGTGCGCCGTCGGACGACGGACGGGGCCGGGTGCAGGCCGTCGACCGGGCAGTGAGCCTGCTGCATGCCGTCGCCGCCACCGCACCGGAAGGACGCCCGGGGGCAGAGCTGGCGGCCGAGTGCGGGTTGAACCGCGCCACCGCCTGGCGCCTGCTCGCCACGCTCGAGCACCACGGCCTGGTGGAGCGGAACCGGCGGACGAACCGCTACACGATCGGGTTCGCCCTCACCCGGCTCGGCACCGCCGGAGGCACGGAAAGCCTGGTGCGTCGCGCCCATCCGGTGCTGGCGCGGATCAGCGAGCAGACGGGGGAGACGGCGAGCCTCGCGGTGGCCGGTCGCACCGGCCTCACCTATGTCGATGAGGTGGTGCCGCGCACGGTGCTGACGGCGCGCTGGCTCGGCCGGCACGTGCCGATCCACGCCACCTCGGCCGGGAAGGCGTTCCTCGCCTGGCTGCCGGCCGAGGAGGTGCACGCCCTCTGCTCAGTCCGGCTCGAGGGCTACACGCGCACCACACGGACCGATGAGACGCGGCTGCGCGCCGAGCTGGCCACCATCCGGGAGCGCGGCTACGGCATCAGCGACGGCGAACTGGAGCCGGACGTGTTCGGGGTCGCCGCGGCCGCGCTCGACCGCTACGAGCACCCCTTCGCCGTCGTCTGCCTGTGGGGACCCAAGGAGCGGTTCGCCGGACGGTTCGATGAGCTCGGCACCCTCGTGCGGCACGCGGCGGACCAGCTGGCGGACGACGCGGCCTGACGCTCGCTGGCCCTACGACTGCCGCCCGCGCGGCTGGCCCGGGCACGGTCCGTGGTGCCGGAGGCGGGAGATGGCGGCGCGGAATGCAACGATGGTCACATGAGCGCGCAACCGAACATGCGCCGTGGCTTCGGCGGCGGCCCGATGCCCGGCATGACCCTCGAGTACCCCATGTCCCTCGGTGTCTACGACAAGTACGAGGAGGCGCAGCGCGCCGTCGACTACCTGTCCGACCACGAGTTCCCCGTGCAGAACTGCATGATCGTCGGCACCGACCTGCGCCAGGTGGAGCGGGTCACCGGCCGGCTGACGCGCGCCCGGGTCGCGCTCGGCGGTGTGCTCTCCGGGGTGTGGCTGGGCCTGTTCGTGGGGCTGATCTTCGCGCTGTTCAGCACCGGCAAGGAGAGCTGGATCGCCACCGTCGTGTCGACGGTCGTCTTCGGCGCCATCTTCGGGCTCATCTGGGCCCTGATCGGGTATGCCGCCACGCAGGGCCGCCGCGACTTCACCTCCGTCAGCCAGGTGGTGGCGACGAAGTACGAGGTGCTGGTCGAGCACCGCTACGCCCAGCGGGCACGTGAGCTCCTCACGCAGCTGGACCCGATGCGCGCCGCCCAGGCCGAGGCGGACGCCCGTGTCCGGGCCGCCCAGGAGGAGGCGCGCCGCCGGGCGCAACAGCAGGGCACGCCCCCGCCGCCCGACGGCACCCTCTGAATCCCGCTTCTCCGGGCGGGCGGGCGCCTGCTGGGTAGGGCGCCTACTGGGTGAGCGCCTGCTGGTCGTCGTCGTGGCTGCGGGTCGGACGCGCGAGGCGCACCCGGAAGACCCGCTCGCGCTCGCGGGCCTCCTGCTGGTCGCGCTGACGCGCGGCGAGCAGCTGCGTCAGGGTGACCATCCCGACGACGCGATGGGGGTCGTCCCGGTCCACGACCGGCATACGGTTGACCTCGGCGACGGCCATGAGCCCGGCGACGTGCTTGAGCGTCTGGTCCGGGTGCGTCGTGGCGCGCGGCTCGCGGATGAGCGCGGACAGCGGGGTGGTGCCATCGCCCTCGGTGTTGGCGGTGAACAGCGCCTTGCGGGTCACGACACCGGCGAGCGTGCCGTCGGAGTCCACGACCGGGTAGAGGCGTTGCCGCCAGGCGGCGCCCCCGTCCATCGGGGAGCCGAGCGCGTCGACCGCGTCCGAGACGGTCAGGTCCATGTCGAGCTCGAGGACGTCGTCGGACATCACCTCGCCGGCGAAGAGCACCTCGAGCGGGTCGACGTCGTACTCCCGGGTGAGGTGGTAGCCCCGCCGGGCGATCTTCTCGGTGAGCACCGAGCGCTTCAACAGCAGCACGGACACCGCGAACGCGGTGGTCGCCCCGATGATCAGCGGCAGGATGGCGTCGAACTGGTGGGTCAGCTCGAGGGCGAACACGACACCGGTGAACGGGGAGCGCATGACTCCGCCGAGGACACCGGCCAGGGCGATCAGCGCCCAGAACCCGGTGCCGACGTCGGGGAAGACCTGCGCCTCGAGGGCACCGAGGGCGCCACCGATCATGAACATGGGCGCGAGGACACCGCCGGAGGTGCCCGAGCCCAGCGAGAGCGACCAGATCAGGGTCTTGACGATGAGGATGCCGGCGACCAGGCCGAGGCTGATCGAGCCGGTCAGCTCGGCGCCGATGACGTTGTAGCCGACGCCGAGCGCCTGCGGCACGAAGAGGCCGCCGATGCCGATGATGAGGCCGCCGATGGCCGGCCACCACATCCAGTGGATCGGCAGGCGCCGGAAGGCGTCCTCGGAGGCATAGACCAGTCCGGTGGCGAAGATCGCCAGCAGCCCGGAGATGACGCCCGACACGACGCACAGCCCGTACGAGGTGGGGGTCAGGTGCAGCACCGCGTGCACCGGGAACAGGGGGCCCGAGCCGAGCAGCGGCATGCGCACGACCGTGGCCACGCAGACGGCGCCCGCGACGGGAATGAGGCTGCGCGGCCGCCACTCGAAGAGGAGCAGCTCGACGGCGAGCATCAGCGCGGCGAACGGCGTGTTGAAGGTGGCCGCCATGCCGGCGGTGGCGCCGGCGACGAGCAGCGTCTTGCGCTCGTCCGCGGTGAGGTGAAGGAACTGCGCGAACAGCGAGCCCATCGCGCCGCCGGTCATGATGATCGGGCCCTCGGCGCCGAACGGCCCACCGGTGCCGATCGCGATCGCCGAGGAGATCGGCTTCAGGACCGCCACCCGCGGCTCGACCTTGCTGCCGCCCATGAGGATGGCCTCGATCGCCTCCGGCATGCCGTGGCCGCGGATCTTCTCGGAGCCGTAGCGGGCCATGAGGCCGATGACCAGACCACCGAAGACGGGCGCCAGCAGGATGACGAACGGGTTGTGGTTCGCCGCGCCCGGTGCCACCAGCTCGGTCTCGATCCGCTGGTAGAACACCAGGTTGGTGATGAGCCCGATCAACCGCAGCAGGGCCCAGGAGACCAGGGCGCTCACCGCGCCGATCGGCAGGGCCAGCAGCGTGATGAACAGCACCCGCTGGGTCGTCGTGAAGTCGCCGAGGTGGCGGACGTCCCGCACCTTCTGGGGCGGCTCGTCAGTGGCGTCGGAGGACGGGACGACGGACGCGGGACTCACTTTTGCTATCACTCCGGCCGGGGAAATGGATCGGGGGACGATGTACTAGGTTACGGCCTCCCCCCACAGCGGCCGGGAAGGGATCAGGCGTCGCCGCCCTCGCGGATGCGCCGGATCCACGCCTCGACGTCGCCCGACGTGCGGGGCAGGAAGCCGGAGAGGTTGTCGTGGCCGTCCTCGGTGACCAGCACGTCGTCCTCGATCCGCACGCCGATGCCGCGCAGTTCCTCGGGGACGAGCAGGTCGTCGGACTTGAGGTACAGCCCCGGCTCGACGGTGAGGATCATGCCCGGCTTCAGCTCGGCATCCAGGTAGTCCTCCTTGCGCGCCTGCGCGCAGTCGTGGACGTCGAGGCCGAGGTGGTGGCTGGTGCCGTGGACCATCCAGCGGCGGTGGAACTGCCCGTGCTCCTTGTCGAGCGTCTGCTCGACGTCCACGCCCTCCGGCAGGAGGCCCCACTCGTGCAGGTACTCGGCGATCACCCGGATGGCGGCGGCGTGCACGTCACTGAACTTGTTGCCCGGCTTGACGGCGGCGATACCAGCCTCCTGGGCGGCATACACGGCGTCGTAGACCTTGCGCTGCGCCTCGGTGAACTCGCCGCTCACCGGGAGGGTGCGGGTGACGTCAGCGGTGTAGAGGGAGTCGACCTCGACGCCCGCGTCGAGCAGGACCAGCTCGCCCTCCTCCACGTCACCGGTGTTCTTGATCCAGTGCAGGGTGTTGGCGTGGTCGCCCGCGGCGCAGATGGAGTCGTAGCCGACCCCGTTGCCCGAGTGACGCGCGTGCAGTCCGAAGACCCCTTCGATCCACCGCTCCCCGCGGCCACGGCGCACGGCCTCGCGCAGCTCGGCGACGACCGCCTCGAAGCCCTCGGCCGTCGCCTCGATCGCCCGGCGCATCTCGGCGATCTCCCACTCGTCCTTGACGAGTCGCAGCGTCGAGAGGAAACGGGACAGCTCGTCGTCGGCCTCGTGCTCCGAGGTCTGCTGTTCGGTCGCCTCGGCCTGCTGGGCCTCCGCCTGCGCGTGGCTGCCCGCATCCTGGGTGGCGGCATCGCGGGTCCGGTCGACCAGCGCGGCCACGTCACTGTCGGCGTCGCGCAGCACGCGGATCACGATGTGCCCCGCGTCCTTCGCCAACGCGTCGGGCAGTTCGTCGATGTGCCGCGCGGCGATGCCGAGCTCGGCCTCGACGTCCTCGGTCGTCGGCCGCGCGCCGACCCAGAACTCGCCGTAGCGGGAGTCGCCGAAGAACTCCTCGGTGTCGCGGCCTGCGAGCGGACGGAAGTAGAGCACCGCGTCGTGGCCCGTGCCCTCGCGGCGCGGTTCGAGGACGAGCACCGCGTCCGGCTCACGGTCCCCGCCCAAGCCGGTGAGGTGGGCGAACGCGCTGTGCGGGCGGAAGGCGTAGTCGGTGTCGTTGCTGCGGACCTTCAGTCCACCGGCCGGCACGACGATCCGCTCCCCGGGGAAGGCGGCGGAGACGGCATCGCGTCGGTGGGCTGCGTAGTCGGCGACCTCCGCGCGGGCAGGGCGCTGGTCGCTGCGGGGAGCCCAGCTGCTCGCGATGAAGCCGCGGAACTCCTTGTTCGTGGGGCGGCTGCGGTGCTCTGCCTGCTTCTGCTGTTCGCTCACCCCGCCATCGTCCCACGTCGTGAGATCGCCCCGTTCGCCACGCCGGTGGGACGCGTTTGATCTGCCTGCCGGGCAGGCCGCACAGTAGGTGCCGTGTCCACCCAGTTCCCGCAGCACCGGCCTGCCCGCCCGCGACCGCAGGCCGGCCGCGTCATTCGGGAACGAGCGCAGTGGGCGCTGCGGGCGCACAACCCACCCACCGTCCCGATCGGGATCGGCGCGTGGGCCAACGAACTCGACGAGCGGCAGGCCCGCGCAGTCATCGACCTGGCACTGCGCACGGGGGAGTCGATGCTGTCGACCGGCGCCTCCGCCTCCGACGTCGTCGCCACCGTGCTGCGGCTCATGTCGGCCTACGGGGTGCGCTCGGCGCACGTGGACATCACCTACACCTCGATCACCGTCTCGATGCACCGGGGGATCGACGACGACCCGCTGACCGTCATGCGCATCGTCCGGGTGCGCTCAGCGGACTACACGCGGCTGGAGCGGCTGCAGGAGCTCGTCCGGGCGATCGCCGAGGACAAGATCACCGTCGACGAGGCCCGGGCCCGGTTGGACCAGGTGGTGCGTGCCCCGCACCCGTACCGCCGGTGGTTCATCACCGCGACGTTTGCGCTGATGGCGGCCGCGGTCACCGCCCTGCTGGGCGGCGGCATCGTCATGATCATCGTCAGCACGCTCACCACGGTGCTCATCGACCAGTCCCAGCGCTGGCTGGCGCAGCGCGGGCTGGCGGCGTTCTTCAGCCAGGCGGTCGGTGGCGCCATCCCGACCCTCGTCGCCGTCGGCCTGTATGCCGCCCAGCACGCGGGCCTGCACGTCCTCGGCGGGATCTCGCCCTCCTTGGTCGTGGCCTCGGGCATCATCGTCCTGCTGGCCGGCCTGTCCGTGGTCGGCTCGGCCCAGGACGCGCTGGACGGCTACTACGTGACGGCGGGTGCACGGACCTTCGAGGTCATGCTGATGACCCTCGGCGTGGTGGCCGGCGTCACCGGGGTGCTGGCCCTGGCCGGCCGGCTGGGCGTGCCGATGTCGATCTCGCCGTTCACCAGCCTGGCGCCGAGCATCGCCGTGCAGGTCCTGGCCTCGATGGCGACCGCGACCTTCTTCTGCCTGTCCACCTACACCGGTGCCCGGGCCACCATCATGGGAACCGTCACGGCCGGGCTCGGTTGGTGCGTCTACCTGCTCGGGTTCGAGCTCGGTTTCGGCCGACCCACCGCCAGCGCCCTGGCGGCGCTCGTGATCGGGGCGGTGGCCCAGCTCGTCGGCTACCGCCTGCGCGTGCCGTCCCTGGTCATCACCACCGCCGGC
Source organism: Segeticoccus sp. (assembly GCF_035708005.1). NCBI lineage: Bacteria > Bacillati > Actinomycetota > Actinomycetes > Micrococcales > Intrasporangiaceae > Segeticoccus > Segeticoccus sp. The sequence goes on from NZ_DASSTI010000054.1 coordinate 71,975, forward strand.
ATCGTGCCGCTGCTGCCCGGTGGCTCCGTCTACCGCGGGCTGTTCGAGATGCTGCAGGGTGCGAACGGCGACGCAACGGCGGCCCTGCCGGGACTGGTGGAGGCGGCTGCGGTCGGGCTCGCGCTCGCCGGCGGGGTCAGCCTCGGCACCTTCGTCGGCCGGCCGGCGCGGCTGGCGCTGGACCGCAGCATGCGCCGGGCCCTCGGGCGCGGCCGCGCCGACGCGCGGGAGTGACGGCAGGACCTCGGGACCGGGTCAGGACCACTGCCAGCTGTCGAGGACGGAGCCGAGCACCTTCTGGAGCGCGGGGGCATCCGCAGGTGCTGCCGTGCCGGTCGGCACGAACAGTCGGTTGTCGTGGACCACGAAGTACTGGATCTGGACGACCTTCTTGGCGTTGACGGTCCGCTGCAGCTGGATGCCGGTGCTGGAGACGCCGCCGACCTGGGTCGAGGGCTCCTGGCTGACGTGGGCGCCGTGCTTGCGGTACTCCTTGACCATCTGGTCCGCCGCTGCCTGGGAGCTGCCCTGGTAGTGGTCCTGGGAGCTGCTGACCGTGATGTTCAGGGGGATGCCGTCGGTGGGCTTCGGCGCCCGCGCGGCCAGCTGGATCTCGGCGAGGTCCTGGAACTGGTTGCTGATGTCGGCCCACTTCTCCGGCACCTCAACGCTGAAGTCGGCGTTGCGCGACGTGATCTGCGTGCCCTGGGGACTGGCCGAGCCGCTGGCGGACGGGGCGCTGGAGGAGCTGCTCGGCGGGGCCGAGCTCGTTGAGGTGCTCGGGCTCGAGCTCGTGCTCGACACCGACGGTGTCGGTGCCGTCGTCGCCGTCGTCGTGGAGCTCGACGTCGAGCCGCCGGCCGTCGGGGAGGCGACACCTCCCGAGGGCGCGCCGCTGCATCCGGCGAGCAGCACCGTGCCGAGGGCAAGACCGGTCACGGCACCGGTGCGGGCCCGGCCCCAGCGTCGTCGCGCAAGCATGGGCGCGATCCTACAAACGCTGTCCGAGGCCTCCCGGGAGGCAGCGCCGTGACGCGCGCCTCAGCGCCACTGCGGCTGCGCGGCTGCCTGGTAGAAGGCGCTGGACTCCCGCCGCCACAGCAGGACGAGCGTGGCGATGTCGACGACCACGATCAGCAGGCTCACGAGGAGGCTGGCGGTGCTGAGCTGACCCTGCACGAGGCTGGACAGGAAGGACAGCACGTAGAGTCCGCCGAGCACCGTCGCCACGATGCGAGCCCACGACTTGCCCCGACCGTTGGCCCACGCCATGAGCACCCACAAGAGCACGCCGATGATGCCGAGCACCACGCCGATCGCGATGCCGACGGACACGGCCGTGTCGACCTGGTCCGCCGTCAGCGGTCCGCCGCCTCTGGCCGCCAGTGCGAGGAGCCTGCCACGCACCAGGAACGGGCGTCCAGCAGCGGGACTGAACCGTGATGGCACCGTTGCACACCGTGGTGCCGGTGCCGGCGACTCGAGCTGCGGTCAGCTGGCGCGTCGGCCCGCTGGCCGGCCGCTCACTCAGCCGTTGGCGGTGCTGGCCGACCGGCCGCCCCGCGTCCGGCGCCGGTTGCGCTTGCGCCGGTGGGGTGCGTCGCTGCCGCCCTCACGGGTGTCGCGGGCCTGTCCGGAGGACCGCTGCGAGCCGCCCTGCCCCGCGCCGCGGCCGCGGCCCCGGCCGCCGGAGCGGCCAGCACCGGAACGGCCGCGCCCGGGACCGTTGTGCTGCCCGGTCTCGCCGAGGTCCTCGAGCTCCTCGGCCTCGAGCCCGGCGCGGGTGCGGGCCGACCTGGGGAGGGACCCGGTGACCGTGGTCGGGATGTCGAGGTCGGTGAACAGGTGGTCGGAGGTGGAGTAGGTCTCCTCCGGCTCGGGGATGCCGAGGTCCAACGCCTTGTTGATCAGGCCCCACCGCGGCATGTCGTCCCAGTCGACGAAGGTGACCGCGGTGCCGGTGTTCCCCGCACGGGCGGTCCGGCCGATGCGGTGCAAGTAGGTCTTCTCGTCCTCGGGGCACTGGAAGTTCACGACGTGCGTGACGTGCTCGACATCGATGCCACGGGCGGCCACGTCGGTGGCGACCAGCACGTCGACCTTCTCGTGGCGGAAGGCGCGCAGGGCCTGCTCGCGGGCACCCTGGCCGAGGTCGCCGTGGATGGCGGCGGAGGCGAAGCCGCGGGAGGCCAGGTCGTCGGCGACCTTGGCCGCGGTGCGCTTGGTGCGGGTGAAGACGATGGTCAGGCCGCGCTCGCGGGCCTGCAGGAGCCGGGCGAGCATCTCGACCTTGTCCATCGCGTGGGCGCGGTAGACGAACTGCTGCACCGCCTGCACCGTGTGCTTGTCGCTGCCGTCCTCGCCCATGGCGCGGATGTGGGTTGGCTGGGTCATGTAGCGACGGGCCAGTGCCACGACGGCGCCCGGCATGGTGGCCGAGAACAGCATCGTCTGGCGGGAGGCCGGCGTCATGGCCAGGATCCGCTCGACGTCCGGCAGGAAGCCCAGGTCAAGCATCTCGTCGGCCTCGTCGAGCACGACGGTGCGCACGTAGGACAGGTCCAGGTGCCCCTGCTGCGCCAGGTCGATGAGGCGGCCCGGCGTGCCGACGACGACCTCGACACCGCGCTGCAGGGCCTCGATCTGCGGCTCGTAGGCCCGACCGCCGTAGACGGTCAGGACGCGCACTCCGCGCCGCTTGCCGGCCCGCTCCAGGTCACCGGCGACCTGGACCGCCAGCTCGCGGGTGGGGGTGACGGCCAGCGCCTGGGGCCGCCCGGGGGACGGGAGCCCGGCGAACTCGTCGTCCCGGGGACTCACCACGTGCTGCAGGATCGGCACGCCGAAGCCCAGCGTCTTGCCGGTGCCGGTCTTGGCCTGACCGATGATGTCGTGCCCGCCGAGCGCGACCGGCAGGGTCATCGCCTGGATGGGGAAGGGGTGGACGATACCGGCGTCGGCGAGCGCGTCGACGATCTCGGCGCGCACGCCGAAGTCGGCGAAGGTGGTCTCGGAGGTGACGATCTGGGGTGCGTTCACGCGTGTTTTCTCTTCCGATCGGCGGAGGCCGCACGCATCCGGACACCACTCGTCATCGAGCGGGATCGAGGTCGACTGGTCGACTCGGACGCGGGCCACACCCGCGGTGGCGGAGCCGATCGGAGTTCTTCAATGGGCGTCACCCCCCTGGGCGACGCAGGATCAGGGCCGACCGGGCACCGGTGGTCACCACCTACTCTACCGCGTCGCCGGACCAGGGCCGGACCACTCGGGTTACGGTGAGTCCGTGGCCGACGCGAACCTCGAGAGCGACCCGACCCCGGGGGAGGGCGCGGCTCCGCAAACAGGTGATCCCGCCGGCGGCTTTCGCGCGGCCATCGTGGACCTGCTCGGTGTGCTCGCCTACGCCGAACTGACCGCGTTCTTCCGGCTCGCTGCCGACGCCCAGATGGCCCCCACGCAGCCGGATCGCAGTGCCCTGGGTCGACTCGCCGTGGTGGAGTTCCACCACCACGAGCTGCTCGTGGACCGCCTGCGGCAGCTCGGTGTCGACCCGGAGGGTGCGATGGCGCCGTTCGTGCGGCCCATCGATGCCTTCCATGAGCGCACCCACGCCTCGACCTGGCTGGAGGGACTGGTCAAGGCCTATGTCGGGGACGGCCTGTCCACGGACTTCTACCGGGAGATCTCCGCCTACGTCGATCCCTCGACCCGGGAGCTGGTCCAGACCGTGATGGCCGACGGCGGCCAGGCGGACTTCGCCGTCCATGCCGTGCGCGCGGCGATCGAGCGGGACGAGCGGGTCGCCGGTCGGCTGGCGCTGTGGGGGCGGCGGCTCGTGGGGGAGGCGCTCTCCCAGGCCCAGCGGATCGCCGTCGAGCGGGACGCGCTCGCGTCACTGCTCGTCGGGGGTGTGGACCGGCCGGGAGCCGACCTGGCCGAGCTGGGGCGGATGTTCACCCGGCTCACGGAGGCGCACACCCAGCGCATGGCGCGGTTGGGCCTCAACGCCTGACGACGAGGGCGCTTGGCTGCGCAGTGCTGAGCGGTTCACCGGAACGCACAGGACCGTGCCGCCCGCCCAGATCGCGTGCCGCCGACCAGGACGACGGTGGCCCCGCCCGGAGGGGGCGGGGCCACCGTGGTCGACGGGTTGGTCGACGGTTGCGGGATCGCTCAGACGCGGTCGCGCCGCTTGCCGGTGATCGACATGTAGATCGCGATCAGCACGGCCGCGACGATGACCCCGACGATGAACGGGATCCACGCGAAACCCGAGTGGTTCTGGTAGCCGACGGCTTGGGTGATCCAGGAGCCGATCAGTCCTCCGACGATCCCCAGGATCACCGTCATGATGATGCCGATGTTCTGCCTGCCCGGCATGACCAACCGTGCCAGTGCACCGATGATCGCGCCGACGATGATCGCCGAAATGATGGTCCAGATCATGCGAACCCGCTCCTTCCTGTGCCGGCCCCGGCGGGGCGGCAGACGGTCCAGAGTGTCGAACCGGGGCCGGCGGGATGCCGGCCTCGGGCCGTGCAAGGTGTGCTCACTGTGCCCGCACGGCGCCCGTGCCGCAAGCCAAGACTGTGACCTGCGTCACGCGTGTCGTGCGGTCGCCCGTGACCGCGGGTCAGCGGCCGAAGCCCACCTGCCCGCGCTCCGTGGCGCCGAGGTCCACGTACCCCAAACCAGCCACGGGAACCAGGATCCGGCGGCCCCTTTCGTCGATGAAGCTGAGCACTCCCGACCCCGCGTCGACGGCCTTGCTGACCTGCTCGGTGATCGTGTCGGCACTCTCGTGCGACTCGAACGTGATCTCGCGCGCGATGTCGCGTACGCCGATCCTGACCTCCACCTCGTCCTCCTCGACTGTCTGCTTGCGGACACACCGTGGTGGGGGCACCTCGGTGACAGGACGGGTATGCCGACCACGCGGCATACCCTCCACCGAAGGCTAACCGTGGGCCGCCGGTGAGGCTTCCCCGGCGGGGCGCGGGCGCCGGCCTGCCGGGCGGACCTCCGAGGTCGCTGCTAGCGCTCGATCTTGGGGAAGCCTCCGAGCCCGCGCCACGCGAGGTGGCCGATGAGCCGGGTGGCGTCCTCGCGGGACAACTTGCTGTTGACGCCCTCGTTGGCCAGCCAGAAGCGGGCACAGACCTGGGCCATGCCGGACAGGGCGACCCCGAGCATCTCCGCGTCCACCTCCGGCAGGTCGGTGTCCTCGCGGATCACCGCCGCGATCGCGGCGACGGTGTCGGCCGAGACCTGCTCGACCCGTTCGCGCACGGCCTGCTCGTTGGTGAGGTCGGACTCGAAGACCAGCCGGAACGGCTCGCCCTCGCGGGCGACGAACTCGAAGTACGCGCCGATGGCGGCGGTCACCCGCAGCTTGTTGTCGGTCGTCGAGGCGATGGCGCTGCGCACCGCGTCGACCAAACCCTTGGCGTGCCGGTCCAGGATGGCGAGGTAGAGATCGAGTTTGCCCGGAAAGTGTTGATAGAGAACGGGTTTGGATACCCCTGCCCGCTCGGCGATCTCGTCCATCGCGGCCGCGTGGTAGCCGGAGCTGACGAACACCTCCTGCGCCGCCTCGAGCAGCTGCACCCGCCGCGCCGAGCGCGGGAGCCGCCCGGTGCCGCGCCCGCCGGGGCCCCCGGCTCCCTCGGCGCGGTGCCCCGCGGGATCGGCGGTGGTCCGGGCCGCCGCGCCCGCCCGCCGGGAGTCGTCGCTGGGAGGCACGGCGGCATCCTACGCGTGGCTACGCTGGGGACATGGTTTCCCGGTCCGACCACCTTCCCCCGCAGCCGGGCGCCGCCGGCGCCGGGACCGGGGCGACGAGCGACCCGCTCGAGCGCGCCGAGGTGGAACGCTACGCGCGGCACCTGCTCCTGCCCGAGGTCGGGCTGGAGGGACAACAGCGGCTGCGCCGTGCGAAGGTGCTCGTGGTCGGCGCGGGCGGCCTCGGGTCGCCGGCGCTGCTCTACCTCGCCGCGGCCGGCGTGGGCACGCTCGGTGTCGTGGACGACGACCGGGTGGAGCTGTCCAACCTGCAACGACAGGTGATCCACGGTGAGGGCGACCTCGGCCGCCCCAAGACCCTCTCCGCCCAGGAGACCGTCGCCACCGTGAACCCGCACGTCCGCGTGGTGCGGCACGACCTGCGGCTGGGCGTGGACAACGCGCTGGACCTGATCGCCGGCTACGACGTCGTGCTCGACGGCACCGACAACTTCCCGACCCGCTACCTCGTCAACGACGCGTGCGTGCTGCTCGGCAAGCCGCACGTGTGGGGCTCCATCTACCGGTTCGACGGGCAGGTCAGCATCTGGTGGGCGGGGCACGGACCGTGCTACCGCTGCGTCTTCCCCGAGCCGCCACCGCCGGGCATGGTCCCCTCGTGCGCGGAGGGCGGTGTGCTCGGCGTCCTGCCCGCCTCGATCGGCTCCATCCAGGCCACCGAGGTGCTCAAGCTCGTCCTCGGCATCGGCGAGCCGCTGGTCGGCCGGCTGCTCGTGCACGACGCGCTCCGCCAGACGTGGGACACGCTGCGGGTGCAGGCCGACCCGGACTGCCCCGTCTGCGGCGCCCAGCCCACCATCACGGAACTGCGCGCGGAGGACGCCGCCTGTGCGCTCCCCGGCGCGGCGCCGGGGCAGGAGCCGGTGCCGACCGTCGACGTGCGCGAGCTCGCGACGCTCCTCGCGCAGGGTGGAGCCGAGGCCGGCGCGCTGGCGCTCGTCGACGTCCGGGGACCGGGGGAACGGGGCATCGTGTCGATCCCGGGAGCGGTCGGCATACCGCTGGAGGACTTCCGCTCGGGGGCGGCCCTGGCCGCGGTGCCGACGGACCGGCCGGTGGTGCTGGCCTGCAAGTCCGGGGTGCGGTCGGCGGAGGCGGCGCGGATCCTGCTCGCCGCCGGGCGGCGGGACGTGCGCAGCCTGGACGGCGGCGTGCTCGCCTGGGTCCGGGAGATCGACCCGAGCCTGCCGACCTACTGATGGTTGCCGCGGGGTGCGGCCGAGGGCCCGATGACCGGTGAGGACGCGGTCGAGGACCTCCCGTCGCTGCCCGCGTACGCCGAGGACGTGCTCGACGTCGTCGACACCATTCCGCCCGGGTGCGTCCTGGCGTACGGGGACGTCGCGCGGCTGGTCGGGCGAGGCGGCCCCCGTGGGGTCGGACGGGTGATGGCGCACTACGGCGCGCTGACGAGCTGGTGGCGGGTGATCCGCGCCGACGGGCGCCCGCCCCCGCACCACGAGCGTGAGGCGCTGGCGCACTACCGGCAGGAGGGCACGCCGCTGCGCGGCGACCGGGTCGACATGACGCGCGCCCGCCCGCCGTTTGCCCCCCACCGGCCGGTATGACGGGATGTCACCGCCACGTGATGAACTCACGTGCGTGCCCCTGCTCCTCGCGCCCGAACCGGCCGCCGCCGTCCCCGAGCTGGACGAGCACCAGCGCGCCGCGGTGGGCCGCCGTGGCCGGGTGCTGCGCGTGCTCGGTGGGCCCGGCACGGGGAAGACGACGGTGGCCGTCGAGACGATCCTGGGCCGGGTGCGCGAGCTCGGTCTGGAGCCGGACCAGTGCCTGGCCCTCGCGCCGTCCCGACAGTCAGCGGGACGCCTGCGCGAGCAGGTCACGGCGCGTCTGGGTGGGACCTCCACCGAACCCCTCGCCCGGAGCCACCAGGCGTTCGCCTTCGGCATCCTGCGACAGGACGCGGCGTTGCGCGGGGACCCGGCGCCCCGGCTACTGTCCGGGCCGGAGCAGGACGTCATCCTGCGCGAGCTGCTGGCCGGTCACGCCCGGGGTCTCGGGCGCGCCCCGCGGTGGCCGGCCTCGGTGGTGCCCGCCCTGGAGACCCGTGGGTTCCGCGCCGAGCTGCGCGACCTGCTCATGCGGGCCGTCGAGCGTGGCATCGAGCCGGACCAGCTGGCGGACCTCGGCCGGCTGCACGACCGGCCCGAGTGGGTCGCCGCGGCGCAGCTGCTGCAGGAGTACGACGAGGTCACTGCGCTGGCCCGGCCCAGCGCCTACGACCCGGCCGCCATCCTGACCGCCGCGGCCGACCTGCTCGAGGAGGACCCGGCAGCTCTGGACCGGGTCCGCTCCGGCCTGCGGCTCGTGGTGGTCGACGACGCCCAGGAGCTCACCGCCGCCGCGGCCCGGTTGCTCGACGTGGTGACGGGCGACGGCACCGAGCTGGTGCTGCTGGGTGACCCCGACGTGGCGGTGCAGGGCTTCCGCGGCGCCGACCCGGGCCTGTTCCTGAGCTGCGGGCACCCGGACCGCCCGGGCGCCGCCACCGTCACGCTGCAGCGGTCACACCGACTGCCGCCGGCGGTCGCCCGCGCCGCCGCACGGGTCAGCCGGCGGATCGGAGCGGTCGCCGGCTCCGGTCACCGCGAGCCCGAGCCGACCCCACGGTCCGGTGCGGCGGTCGAGGTGCGGCTGCTGCGGGCCGCCGCGCAGGAGGCCCAGCTGATCGCCTCCGAGCTGCGGCGCGCGCACCTGCTCGAGGGAGTGCCGTGGGCCGAGATGGCGGTCATCGTGCGCGGGCAGGGGCGCACCGGATCGTTGCGCCGCATCCTCGCCGCCGCGGGCGTCCCCGTCAGCGTGCCGGCCACCCAGACCCCCTTGCGCGACGAGGTGGCGGTGCGCCCGTTCCTGGCGCTGCTCGAGGTCGTGCTGGCCGTGGCGCTCGGGCGGGCGGACCCGCTCACGCCCGAGGTGGCCCTCGACGTGCTCCAGTCGCCGATCGGCCACGCCGACGCGGTGGCGGTCCGCCGGCTCCGGCGGTCGTTGCGTCGCCGGGAACTGGAGGACGGCGGTGGTCGCACGAGCGACGAGCTGCTCGTCGAAGCGCTGCTGCACCCCGAGGAGCTGCTGCGGCTCGGGCCGGAGGCGTTCCCTGCCCGGCGCGTCGCGACGGTCATCCGGGCAGGCGTGGAGGCCGCCCGGGCCGAGGGCGACTCCGGTGAGCGGCGCTGGGCGCCCGGGGTCACCGCGGAGTCCGTGCTGTGGGCGATGTGGCAGGCGAGCGGGCTGGCCGAGCCGTGGAAGGCCACGGCCCTCGCCGGGGGAGTCGGCGGCCAGCGGGCCGATCGCGACCTCGACGCGGTGCTGGGGCTGTTCGACGCGGCCGCCAAGTACGTCGACCGGCTGCCCCGGATGGGCCCCACTGGGTTCCTCGAGCACCTCCGCAGCCAGGACGTCGCCGAGGACAGCCTCCTGACCCGCGCCCCCGAGGACGCGGTCCGCCTCCTGACGCCGCAGGGCGCCGCCGGACTGGAGTGGGAGCTCGTCGTCGTCGCCGGCGTCCAGGAAGGCGTGTGGCCCGACCTGCGGTTGCGCGGGTCGCTGCTCGGCTCCGAGCGCCTGGTCGACGTGCTCACCGGTCGGGGCGAGTCGCTGCGGGCGGCCCAGACCGCGGTGCGCTACGACGAGACCCGGCAGTTCCTCATGGCGATCACCCGTGCCCGGCGGCGGCTGCTGGTCACGGCGGTGCGCAGTGACGAGGAGCAGCCCTCGCCGTTCCTCGACGTGCTCGACCCGCCGGAGGGCGGCGACGGGGCAGACCTCGGCGGTGAGCTGCGGCCGTTCGCCGACCCCGGTCGCACGATGACCCTCGCGTCCTTGGTCGGGGAGCTGCGGCGCGAGCTGGTGGGCAACGGTGACGGCGCCGCCGAGTCCACCGGCGTCGCCGATTCGGCCCGGCAGCTGGCCCACCTGGCCTCCGCCGGCGTGCCCGGCGCGGACCCGGCCGACTGGTGGTCCCTGCTGACGGTCAGCGACGACCGGCCGCTGCGCCCGGACGGCGTGCCCGTCACCGTCTCCCCCTCGCGCATCGAGGCCTTCGGCGACTGTGGGTTGCGCTGGCTGCTCAGCTCCTGCGGTGGTGACGGGCCGAGCGTCGGGGCCGCCTCGATCGGCACCCTCGTGCACGACCTGGTCGCCGAACTCGGTGACGTCGACGCCGAGTCCCTCCGCGCCGCGGTCGACGAGCGCTGGTCCCGGCTGGGCCTGCCCGAGGGGTGGCTCTCGGACAAGCAGCGTGCCCAGGCGCACGCCATGGTGGACCGGTTCGCCGCCTACGTCGCCAGCGGTGACGCGGCGCCGTGGCGCCGGGTGGGTGCCGAACTCGACATGGAGGTCACCGTGGGACGGGCCCGCCTGCGGGGTCGGGTCGACCGGCTCGAGCAGCGCGACGACGGGGCGCTGCGCGTGGTCGACCTCAAGACCGGCACCACGAAGCCGGTCCAGGCCGACCTCGAGCACCACCCGCAGCTGGGCGCCTACCAGCTCGCGGTCGAGGAGGGGGCCTTCGCTGGCGTCGACAGCGACCGCCGGGCGGAGGCGTCGAGCGAGCCGGTATCCCGCGAGTCGGCGTCCGGCGAGTCGGCGCACAGCGAGTCGGCGTCCGGCGAGTCGGCGTCCGGCGAGTCGGCGCACAGGGAGACGCCGGACGTCAGCGGAGGCGCCGTCCTGCTGCAGCTGGGCAAGGCGGCGGGCAAGAGCTACACGCTGCAGCAGCAGCCGCCGCTGGGCGAGCAGGATGATCCGGACTGGGCCCGTGAGCTGGTCGTCTCGACCGCCGAGGGCATGGCCGCCGCGGTGTTCACCGCCCGGCAGGGCACGGCCTGCCGCACCTGCCCGGTGCGCGCCAGCTGCCCCCTGCAACCGGAGGGGGACCGGCTGTGAGCGTCGACATCGACCGGCCGGCGCCGGGAAGCCGGGCCGGCGCACCCGGGGCGCCCCCGAGCCTCAGCGCTCGGGCGATCGCTGCGGCGCTCGGCAACCCGCCGCCGACTCCCGAGCAGCAGGCGGTCGTCGAGGCGCCGCTCGAGCCCTTGCTCGTCGTGGCCGGCGCCGGATCGGGCAAGACCGAGACCATGGCCTCGCGCGTGGTCTGGCTGGTGGCCAACGGCTACGTCGAGCCCGACCAGGTGCTCGGGCTGACCTTCACCCGCAAGGCGGCCACCGAGCTCGGCGAGCGCATCGCCCGCCGGCTGCGCCGGCTGCGGCACGCAGGGCTGTGGGAACCGCCCACCGAGCAGGACGGCGCCGAGGTGCTCGGGGGCACCCCCACGGTCTCGACCTACCACTCGTATGCCGGCCGGCTCGTGGGCGAGCACGCCCTCCGGCTCGGGGTCGAGCCCGACTCGCGGCTGCTGTCGGAGGCCGCCGCCTGGCAGTACGCCAACGAGGTGGTCGAGCGCTACGACGGCCCCATGGACGACGTCACCTACGCCGCCTCGACGGTGACGGCGGCCGTCGTGGACCTCGCCGGTGAGCTCGCCGAGCACCTGCTCGAGCCCGAGCAGGTGGACGCGCTCCTGGTCGAGGTGGTGGAGCGGATGGCGGCGCTGCCGCCCGGGGGGAAGGCGCGCGGGCTCCCGAAGGAGGTCAAGGACCTGGTGGGCGCACTCAAGGCGCGCCGGCAGGTGTTGCCGCTCGTCCGGGCATACCTCGACCTGAAGCGGTCGCGCGACGCACTGGACTTCGCCGACCAACTGGCGCTGGCGGCCCGGCTCGCCCGCGACCTCCCCGAGATCGGCGCGATGGAGCGGCAGCGCTTCCGCGCCGTGCTGCTCGATGAGTTCCAGGACACCAGCGAGGCCCAGATGGTGTTGCTGCACTCGCTCTTCGCCGGCGCCGGCGGCTCCTCCCTGCCGGTCACGGCGGTGGGGGACCCGCACCAGTCCATCTACGGCTGGCGGGGGGCCAGCGCGACGACCCTGAGCCGCTTCCCGCGGCTGTTCGGCCGTCCGGACGCGCCGACGCAGGTGCTGCCGCTGTCGACCAGCTGGCGCAACGACGAGGCCATCCTCGCGGCGGCCAACCGGACGTCGGCGCCGCTGCGGCACGGAGCCGCCGTCGACGTCGAGGTGCTGCGCGCCCGTCCGGGCGCGGGGCCGGGGTCGGTGCAGGCCGCGCGGCTCGAGACGGTCGAGGACGAGGCCGCGCACGTCGCCGCGTGGATCGGCGACCAGTGGTTCACCGACCAGGGGCAGCGCACGGGCGTCTCCGCGGCGGTGCTGTGCCGCAAGCGATCCCAGTTCGCCCCGATGATGGAGGCACTCAAATCGCGCGGCCTGCCCGTCGAGGTGGTTGGGCTCGGCGGGCTGCTGACGACTCCCGAGGTGGCCGACATCGTGTCGCTGCTGTGGGTCGTGCAGGACCCCTCCCGCGGGGACCACCTGATGCGGCTGCTCACCGGTCCGGGCTACGCCCTCGGCCCCGCCGACCTCGACGGGCTGGCCACCTGGTCCCGACAGCTGCAGCGGCGGGACCGGGCCGCGGGTGCGGCCCCCCGAGACCAGGAACCGGAGACCGTCGAGGTCCCGAGCATCGTCGAGGCGCTCGACGAGCTGCCCCCGCCCGGCTGGTCCGGTCCGGACGGACAGGCGCTCAGCGAGACGGCGCGGCACCGGCTGGTCTCCCTGGCCGAGGTGGTGCGCCGGTTGCGGGGGCTCACCGGGTTGTCCCTGGCCGACCTGGCGGGGGAGGCCGAGCGCGCCCTCGGCCTGGACATCGAGGTGCTCGCCCGCCCGGAGTACACGCCGGCCAGCGCCCGGGCGCAGCTCGACGCGTTCGCCGACGTGGCGGCCACCTTCTCCGGCTCGGCCGACCGGCCCACGCTGGGCGGCTTCCTGTCGTGGCTGGCCGCCGCGCAGCAGGAGGAACGCGGGCTGGACAAGGGCTACCTCGAGGTCTCGACCGACGCGGTGCAGGTGCTCACCGTCCACGCCGCCAAGGGGCTGGAGTGGGACGTCGTCGCCGTGCCGGGACTGACCGTGGCGTCCTTCCCGGCGCACAGCGGCTCCTCGACCCGCTGGGTGGACGGCCAGTGGCGCCACCCCCGACCGAAGGACAAGGGCTGGTGCGGCGGGCTCGACGGAGTGCCCTACCCGCTGCGCGGCGACGCGGACGGCCTGCCGGTCCTCCGCTGGGACGTCCCGGAGGACCTCACCGGCGTCAAGGACGAGG